>NYTQ01000155.1 GCA_002683585.1 Cryomorphaceae bacterium | reverse complement strand
ATAAATGTTGCTGCATGAGGGGGCATCCATCCAAAGCGAAGTTTGGCAGGCTTGAATTTTCTGGAGCTATAGAAACGCGTTATCTTTTCTGTGTTATTTGGATCAACATAAACAACATCGCCAATAACCAAACTAGCAGTAGGATTTGAGTGAAAGTGCTTCACCACATCAGAAATAGTAGATGGAGATTCAAAAAAATCATCTGAATTCAAAATACCAACAATATCTCCAGTTGAGTATTTAACACCCTTGTTCATAGCATCGTAAATACCTTGATCAGGTTCTGAAATGATCTTCGAAATTTTTCCCCTATATTCATTCACTATATCGATTGTCGTATCTGTAGATAATCCATCTACAACTACATATTCAATCTCGGGATGATTTTGAACCAAAACCGACTCAATCGTATCTCTAATTGTTTTTTCACTGTTATAGCAAACGGTGATTATCGAGACTTTCATAATAGACCTTATTTAATAAATTACAAAGACCTGGATAGCATGATTTGAGTCCATTTTAGTGGCTGTTTATCAACACCGTGATAACAAAATCGATTCTAAAAACGGATCATTTTCACAACAGCTTTAAGTGATCTCAGACAATTTAAATAAAACTTAGCATCTCAAATATTAGTTTTACTTTTCATTATTCCAGGCAACTACTTGGCTAATCAATTTACTATTCTGACTAATTCGAGAGAAATCATCAATGTTTTTTATCATGTCCCGGTCAAGTGTTCCAGCCTTCCAGTTTTTGTAAATAGTTGTTAGTTCATTTTGAATCTCAGACACATCGTTATAACAGCCGGTACCTAATCCTTCTTTTTCAATGATTCTTTTGTAATCAATCTCACTGGAATTGGCGATGCCTAAAATATAAGCGCCACTTCGAATACCATCAAATAATTTACCCGTAACCGTATAGTCCGAGGGAAATTCATCAGAGCTCAAAATAACTACAACATCGCTTTGACTTAAAATTTCCAGAGATCTTTTATGGGAGACACTCGGAAGAAAGTTGATATCTGAAGAATTATTACCATTCTTATTCTTTTCTGGTAGGTTTTTACATCCAACTAAATTAAGCACGACATGCTCATTGAGTTGGGATCCTGTCACTGCCCTAATTAGAGCATCCGGATCTCGACCGCTTCCAGGCTCAAATGTAATGTCGCTTCCCGCGTAAGTAATAACTAGCTTATCTGTCTTAGATTTTGAAGAGCTTTTATCAATAGAATTCCACAAAGCATCATCAAAACCGTTATACATCACTATGCCCTTACCTCTTTCAATTTCATATCTATCATGCATAGCATCAAGAAATTTTTCAGAAAAATAAGTAATACTATCAGCTATCTGGAGCAACTTATGTTCCAGTTTATTAGTAATGAATGAACCTTTTTTTAACAGATTCCAAGGGTCACGATAGTCCAAAACAATCTTGATATGAGGATGAATTTTCTTTATTTTGAAAGCCAGACGAAAACATGTGAAATATGGTCCACTAAAGATAATTATCTTTGTATTTTTTTTTAAAATCTCTTCGTTAATTACAGGTAAAGCTTGCCTATTCCACAAAAACATAAAAAGACCAACGGCGCCATAGTCATTAAATAATAAACGCTCCATGGCACGGTATACTGGCTTCACTAAAGTTTCCAATATGTAACTCTTAAATCCCAATTTATTAGGCGCTTTAACTTTGTTATCGGTAACGGACTTAACAGCTAATTTTTCTTGATGTGATTGGATAAAATCGGGTTTTATGCGAACAGGAATATGTTCAAAATTCAAACATTTACCTTCATGCTTAAATTCACCATAAAATCCACTTACGACGGTGGTATCAAAACCTGAATCTACTAATTGATTCGCTAAGTAATACATTCGTTGGGATGCGCCCCAGATCCGCGTATTCGGTATCATGTGATAGGTCACTATACACACATGACAGTTATTAGACTCATCCATAATTTATCTCTTTTGTGATGCCACTAAAATTTACTTACTTTTAAATGCGTTCTCTTTATAGCCGCGTGTGCACCATAGAATCCTAACGTTAACCACAATAGAGAAGAGAAAAAATTCTCAGTGGCAAAAGTCAGCATAATAATAATGAAAATAAATACAGCTTGCATCATATCCTGAGTCAATAACCTACAGAACTTTAAATACATCCACAATAGTGGGATGACAAATAACACGCCATATACCGCCAGATGATAGGTGATCGAATTCGTTGATCCACCCATCTCTAAGTAAAACAATTGATAAGCTATGTCAGGAACTTTGACGGAATAGTTAGACAATCCCAGACCATAAAAGGCTGATTCAACAAATACCATCAGATCGACAATTGTGCTACTAAAGCGAATAAATGACGACTGGTTGTTTTCGCCAAACTTTGCAAATACAGATTCGAAAAATAAGGGAGCCATAAAAGCAATACAAAGTAAAACGAGAGGGAGACCCAGAGTCAAATGAGACTTTTTAATCTTGGTAGGCCGCGAAGAAATAAAGTTTGTCGTCAACAATATTAGCAATATTAGTAATATTATATATCCCGTTGTCGATACCGTTGTGACAGACGCCAAGCAGAGAATGACAATGTTTTTAATACGTTTCAATTTATATAAATAGATTTCGAATAATAATCCTAGTGTCAGAAATCCTTGAAATGCTCCTGGCTCCCAAAAGATCGAGTTGTTTCTTGAAATCTCTCCGTTATCACTCACTACGAATAGAAATAAATTAAAGTACTCAAGGCCGGTAAGACCAACGGTTTTTGGAAAAGCACGATACCAATTAGAATCAACAAGCAATAATAAGAAAATCACCACTGAACTAAGGGCTAAAAAAATTATAATTCTCAAGTAGATCTTAGCAAAATCCTGAAAGCTAATTAACAAAGGAATCATAAACGGTATCAATATACGCGCTGTAAAGTTTAGGTACGAAAAATATTTGCTGGCATCACCATTCAACATCATGGTTAAAAATACTGCTATGCCCAGCGTAACAAACAGAGCCACATACGCCACATTAAAGATAATGACCTTTGAGCTCGCAAGAATCCACAACAAAACAGTGGCAACTAGAATTGCAAATGTCAGATGACTATTAGCTTGAAAGACTACAGCTCCAGATCCAAGAACTAGAAAAAGTACAATAATTGACTTTAAATTAACACTCACAAGTTACTCTCAGAAGCAACAATCTGTTTAATAAGTCTTCCAAAGTCTTTCTCTTGACCTACCAGAATATCTCTTACGGCTGACCTACGAGCCTCTGACTGAGATCTTAATTTATGGATATTTGTCTTAATAAAATATAGTTGATCCCAAAAATTAGTCGGATCTTGATCATTATAAAAAATTAAATGATCGGAATAGGCCGAATTGACAAGTGACTCAATTTTGGTCGATAGCACGATTTTACCAAACGCTAAGTATGACGTGATTTTCGAAGGAAAGTTAACGGATATCGAGCTATATTGAGAATTTATACAGATATCAGTGGATTCGATAGCTTGAGCGTAATCCACTTGATCGAGAAGACCTAAATATTTCACTCGATCATCTTTTTCTGCAGCTAACATAATGGAACTAGATAATGGTCCTTCTCCTGAAAAAAATAAATTAAAATTTTGATCAGATTGACTTTTAAAGTATCCTAAAAGCCTCTCCACACCCCTCTCTGCATCTAAAGAACCGGAGTATAGTATTTTTAGCGGTCCATCGCGCTCTAAACGTGGCTCTGAACTCATATTTGTCTCAGGAAAATATCCTCCATTAACAATAATGTTCGCTTCAGGTCGGAACCTACTCAAATATGTCTTCATTCCCTCTGATGATGCCAAAAAAGCCGAAGACATTTTAATTCCTAAGTATTCAAACAACCCATAAAGATAGTATCGAATATCTGACGGATTGAAAAAGTCCTCGAAATGAATCACTAACTTTCTTTTACCGAAAGACCTCATCATCAATATTGGAAATGCATATGCTGGGGGGAAATTATAGGTAATAGCAACATCATTAGCGCTATAGTTCTTCATTATCCACCAAAAAGCAGAAACATAACTAGTTAGATGTCTGAAATATTTTGAGCCCCAATAACCCAGACAGACTATTTTTGTGTTGCCATCAAGGATAATCTGATTTTTAAAAGGGCCAGACTTTTCGCCGTATGCAGTCGACACGAAAACAAGTTTGCTAGATTCGATATTAAAGTTTTGTAAAGATCTAAATATATAACTCTCACGGCGCCGAACAGCCTCACTTCCAATTAACTTTCTCAGCTGATTAGGGGTCTGCCTAACTGCGTCGGGAACACTACTTCCAAAATAAATAATTTTCATACAATCCACATCCAAAGAATACTGGAAGTAAACCTACGCATTAGTTTTCTCGACTACCATAAGATACTGAGATTCGTATTCAGTCTTAATATCAAAGCCAGTTTTCTTATAAAGCTTTATAGCTCCAATGTTATCTTTACTTACAAATAAATGTATTCTCTTTAAATTCAGCTTATCGAAAGCTAACTTTAGAATCATAATAGTAGCTTTCTCACCGAGACCTTTACCCCAATATGCGGGCTCTCCAATGAATATATGAAATTCAGCCTGACCATTTTTAATGTCAGTTAGCTGCACATTCCCAATATATTCATGGGTACTAGCAATACAGATCGCGAACCTTTTTTCAGATTTTTTCTTCAAAATACCTTTGATCCAATCAAGCTCCATAGACAAGGTAATTTTTTGATCAGGTCTGGACCCAGTATGTTTCCATATACGATGATCGTTTCTCCATTTATAGGAGACTTTCGCATCGTCATACTGAAGTGGCCTAATATATATCTTACTTACTTTAGACATGACTTGACTACTGATAAGACTCGATCCAAATCAGTTAGAGTATATCTTTGATCAACAGGCAACGGCACTAGTTTACTAGACAAATAGTATTCCCAATCATTAGGCATCGTCGAATCCAAAACGTTCGGCCAGTATGTTGGTATAAATATATTATTTTCTATTAAAGTTTCTCTTAGCCTACCATTCCGATTCAGCAAAGGGTAGACCATTGGGCCATCAATGGTCACAATATCAATGACATTAGCTAGTTCGTTAACGTTTGATAAAGTCTTATGAAAAAAATTAAAATTCTCATTTCGAGATATTCGAGCCTTCTGATAGTTTATTGATCGTAAAAGGCTGTCCGTTAAATTAGACATTTTCTTAAGTGGCTGATTACTAATCGCAAGCTCATTACGCAGGAACTGTTCGAAACCCTGCATAGCATTACTATCGATGCGCTCGAATAAATGATCAGCTCTAGATGCAGAAAAATCAGACTCCAGATAAATATCCAAAGAATTATCTGTGAACAAATAGCCGCCATCTGGCACGCCAAAAAACTTTCGTGGTGAATATAGGGTATCTATTCCAACGATTGGTTCCGCGAAAAAAGCCTGGGCATTATCGATGATCAGACACTTGAATTTTGAGCTGATTGATCTAATAAATTCGTTTTTTAGGCCGAAATAATTGGTATATATAATCGAATCGTTTTTATCAAAATCTTGGACTTCAAACTCCAGCGATTCGTTAATACGATATAACTTAATTTCGACGCCAAGCTTCTCTAACTGTTCGATTATTGCTGAGCATGTGAAAATTGGCACATGTACCTTTTTTAAGTTTTTAGATCGAGCAATATACTCAAGAGCCCCTCGACCACTATTTAAGCGCAGAGCTGAAGTATGGAAGTGGTCCCCCGACGGTAATTCAAGACCAAAGTATCCACCAATTTCTTTCATTTTAACTGGTACTCTCCAAGCAATTCATTTATCGACCCCTTCGAATTGAACATCAACACATCAATAATCGACAATGATGAAAGAAATGGATCTTTAAATTGTGGGTAGTGAATTGGATTTGTTTCCAAAAAACCTAACTCAATCCCCCGATTTAGAAAGTGGCTCTTATCATATAAATCGACACCACCAATCGGATTTATGTAGGCTGTAGCTCCAACACACTCGCACAATGCAAGCACTCTCTGTGAGGACACTAAACTATGATCTACATCCAACTCAGATGAAATCATTATTTCTGTATCTATCTCCAAATATTCACATATCTTCGATATAGAGTTATGAAGATAATGGAACAAATTGTCGTGCTCATACCTCATAATTACTTCCAGCAGAACTGACACCTCTTTGTAATATGGCGCCTTTAGATAACTACCTTTGAAAACACTTAATAGCTTGATCGGGTTGAAATCATCTGAAATTTGACGTTCAACTATATTAAGCTGCTCTGAACCCTTTTTGAGCGGCAGAGTAAAAATTGAATCACAGCCATTTTGTAAAAAACGATTGCGGTTAATCCAGCCTTTTTTTGTATATTTAATGTTGTCGTAAATAATAAATTTATCAACGGCATTTATGAGTTGAAAATAACCAATATATGGGAAAAAATAAGGTTGCATAATACCTAGCTTCATAGATTTTCCTTCAAAATTGATATGATTTGATCACATTCGCTCATACTTAAATCAGGATAGATAGGAAGACACAATACCTCTCTTGATAATTTTCTAGCTTTAGTTAAGCCAAATCCAGAGGACTGAGCAGACGCTATATAATGATCAAAGTCACTTAAAGCGGGGTAAAAATACTTTCTTGTGTAAATTTGCTCACCAGCAAGTAAGCGCTGAACCTCATCTCGCGTTAGCTTGCAATTCTTATTAATACAAATCGCATAATACGAATAATTCGAATTAATATTGCTATCTTTGCAGAGTTTCGTAAGCCCAGGAATCATTTTGAGTCCCTCATCATATCGAAGACTTATTTGTTTCCTCATCTCAATAGCTTTATCGATATGTTT
>NYTQ01000154.1 GCA_002683585.1 Cryomorphaceae bacterium | reverse complement strand
GTTCGACAATGGCCAAACTAGACCCCAATGGTGACATAGAGATACAAAGATTAGATGACCAAGGCTTTGAGAATGTTGATCTACTCAAAATAGATGTGGAAGGATATGAAACTGAGGTGCTCAAAGGCGGCAAACAAACCATAGACAAATGTTCACCATTGATAGCAATAGAAAGACATGCCTTCAATTACAAGTTGCTGGGCAAAGAGAAAAAAGAAAGTCATCTATACCTACAAAGTCTAGGATACGAAATGATGTGGAAACTAACAAGAGATTGCATATATGGTAAACCAAATATACACTATAGAACATAACCGCGGTGATGTTTGCAAATTGTTCGATCACTCAGATCCACAATACCAAGACTTCCAAATACTGTGTGAACACTATTTCTATCACAAACCACACGGCATAAATCATAGACATCTATCGGAACATTGGAGATTGATTCAATGCGTGTTTGGAGTATGTGTCTTGTATGATCCAGATGGACAGGAAATAGAATTCAGCAGAGAGAATAAATTACAGATTGTGGTACCGCCACAATGGTTGGTGCATTGGGAAAACATGAGTGGCAAGGCCAGTGTGATTGTGAAAGAATGCAAAAAAAATTAGTAACCTTCGGAGACAGTTGGCCATGGGGTGCAGAACTATCCGCATCTCAAAAACCATTTGGCTATTGGATAGCAGAATCCCTTGGGTACGAATTTGAGAACTGTGCAGAGGAAGGCACATCAATAGAACACATGGTCTTGCAACTGCAACGCTATGTCGCAAAAAACAAGCAACCAACTACTGCTGTGTTTTTTATTACTAATCCCATACGCACCATGCACTATGAAGGTGAGCAATGGCTCACATATCGTCCGACAGGACAACGTTCACCAGGACATGAAGCATATTACAAATATGTACAATCAGACAAACTAGACTATCACAGGGCACAGGTATTTGTTCTTGCATTGCAACGCATTTGTGAACAATACAGCATCAAAGATTATTACATGGAAGGATGGACAAATATGACTTGGGACTATGCAGGCATAGATACTAATAAGATGTATCCAAAAACTGCCACACACATATTAGACGTCGATCTAAACCCTAAAACTTCTGAGATTGCAAAATATCAGCAGAGCGAATACATCAAACCAAACAAATATCATCCGAACGAACTTGGACACAAAAAGATAGCAGAGGAGTTGTTGCAATGGATAAGTTGAAAAATTTGTTAGTTAATGGATGTTCATTCCTTAATCACAGGCACACAGACGAAATTGATCTTTATCTGAGTCCTGCCGAATTGGTAAAGGCACATGGCGGATTCGAACACATGGACAACTTTGCCAGAGGCGGTCGAGGCAACGACCGAATACACTCAACCACAATCACACACTTTGAAATGTTTCCTGAACGCAAAAAGGACACCTTCGTAATGATCGGTTGGAGTTCTGCACTACGCATGGACTATCCAACTCGCAAAGATTTCAAACCTATGCCACCATATGACGAAACCTGGGGAACAATCAAGATGGCGACAGGTATGTCTGTGTATGCATTCGACAAAGCAACTGCTATGAAACAGTCTATCGATTACGAGGCTTGGGAGGTGCAGAGATGGTACCAAAATACTTTAGGTCTGCAGAACTATCTCAAAGTGAACAACATGAGGTATGTGATGTACAACGCATTACAACCTGCGTTGAAGGTGAGCAGACGGACAAAACAAGATCACAACCAGTTGAGGAAAGCAGTGGACCAAGATAGATTTTTCCAATTGGCCTACAGCCAGTACCAGTACTGTGAGGCTCCCGACACTCCGGGAGAGTTCATAAGTGCAAAGGACCATCATCCAAATGAGATTGGACATAGGACTTGGGCGAAAGAAGTTACAGACTTCATAGATCAAAACAAACTGTATGAAAATTAACCAAGACACATTTTGTGGAGCGGCTTGGTTTCAGACACGCAACAGGCAGGACATGACCAAAAGCATTTGTTGTCTGACCGAAGCCTACTCTGATGATCCAGGAACCGAATCTATGACTCCTATGGAATATCTCAACTCGCCAAAGATAGTGCAGATGCGTGAACAAATGGCAGACGGCATCCGGGTGCCACAGTGCCATCTCTGTTGGAAAGACGAAGATTCTGGCACACAATCATACAGGCAAAAAATAAATTCTTATTTGCACAGTCCATGGTTCACTTCCTACTTCAAACACAAAAAAGGCTTCAACACTGACATGGTCGTGATGGCCGACGTAAAGATAGGTAACACTTGTAATTTTGCATGTGTGATGTGCAATCCATCGGACTCATCTATGATTTACAACGCTTGGGCCAAACAAAAAGATTCGCCTTTCGTAAAAGATTACATAGACGCCGATCCAGATTATTTCCAAAGAGTCAAACGCACAGGGTACAAAAGCACCAGTTATCGGAACTACATAGAATCCATCCTCAACAACGACAAAATAAGATACATCAAATTTTTAGGTGGTGAACCTTTGTTGGACCACAAACTATTACAGATGTTGATGGACTTGCCTGACAGCAGGAAAAAGAAATTGTCTTTGAACTTTGTGACCAACGGCAGTCATGATCTAGTAGAACACAGTAAAAAATTAGGCGACTTCCATCGCATACAATGGGCAGTAAGTTTAGAAGGCATCGGAGCCACACAAGACTACGCTAGATATGGATCCAATTGGAGTCAAATTGAAAAACACATATTGGCACAAAAAGAATTAGAAGACAATGTGAGTGTGATAACTTGTATACAAGCAACTACAATCACAAAGTTACATGAACTAGTACAATGGACCAAGACGCACAACATTCCATTTGCCTTAGGCACAGTGGAGAATCCTGCGTATCTTACAATGTCATCTGTCCCTGACAAGTTGAAAAAGATTGCTTTGGAAAAATTAAAGAATGTTGGCAGTTATATTGTGTACGAAGAAAAAGAATTTACTCCGTTTGACATTGATTCTTTGATAGACTTAATTGATAACACCAAGTATAATAAGAGACTGCATAAAAAATTTACTGAATTCATTCCGTTCTACGAAAAAGGAAAGATATTGCCAAATTTTTTAGATGTATTCGAAGAATGGAGACCATATTTTGAAGTTTAGTATTTTTCCAAATAGCACAGCAAGGAACGGCAAACCAATCATGTCAGCGTATGCTGAAGCACTTACCAACGCTGGCGAGACTGTAGTCGAGAACGACATGGATGCAGATGTGGCGATTATATGGTCAGTGCTTTTCCAAGGCAATATGCAAAGGAACAAACAGGTTTGGGATCATTATCGCAAAAATAATAAACCCGTTATAGTGTTAGAAGTAGGCGTTGTGAAGAGAAATGTAACTTGGCGCTGTGGTATTAACGGTATCACCGGTGATGCATATCACGGACCTGACAATAACCCAGATGACAGATTCAAACAAAGTGGATTAGAGATACAACCTTGGCGTGATTCCACAGACGGTGATATCATAATCTGTGGACAACACGACGATTCTGCACAATGGTTCACTCACAACAAGCAATCAGTCGCACAATGGATATTCGATACTGTGGAATCTTGGAGAGCACACGACGAGACATCTACATTTATTATCCGTCCGCATCCAAGAAATAAATTTGATTGGAATAAAATAGGCTCTCCGGATAAACTCGGGTACACAAGATTACAGCAACCAGAGAAAATACAAGACACATACGACGACTTTGATTTTGACAAGGCTCTACAAAAAGCAAAACTTGTGATAAATTACAACTCAAATCCTGCCATAGAAGCAGTGCTGGCCGGTGTGCCAATTATGACACATCATTCAAGTAGATGTTGGCCAGTGGCACAGGAAATTAAATACACAGAAGTGATACAAAAACCAGATAGACAGCAGTGGGCGAACGACCTGTGCTATCAAGAATGGACTGAATCTGAAATTCGCTCTGGTGAGCCCTTGCTGAGAATAAGAACAAAACTAGAGGAACTGGTGCAATGAAAAAATACGTTTGTCTAAAACACGGCAACAAGTACAGTGGCGAATATGTGAACAAACTGTATCGCATGTGTAAAAAGCACACCACCATTCCTTTTGAATTCGTGTGTATCACAGAACGTCCAGAAGGACTGGATCCAAACATACAGGTATACCAATGTCCGGACTGGGGAGTGGCAGGTGAAAGAAAGAGTTGGTGGTACAAAGTTATGTTGTTCGAACCAAAGTTCCAAGAGGCAATGGGAGATGAATTTATTTTCTTCGACCTAGATGTGGTAATCTTTAATGACATCGACCGACTGTGGGAATACAAACCAAAAGAATTTGTAGTGATACAAGATTTCAACAGGGTGCGAATCAAAAATTGGCATGTGAGAAATTCTTCTGTGATGAAATTCCATGTAGGATGTGAGAATCAAGTGTGGCATGAATTTGCCAAAAATAAAAATGCAGTGATCAATCGTATGCACGGAGACCAAGACTGGGTAACCAAATGCTTACCTAACAGCAACATGTGGCCACATAGTTGGGTTATGAGTTACAAATGGGAAATGGGAGTGCATGTACGCAAACCAGAATTTGGACAAAGACATCATATCATTGACAACAGAACCATGGTGGAAAACACACTGGTGATCAAAGATGGTGTCAAACAAAATGTTACCAGTTACAAAAAACCATCAATCACGGCCGAGACGTGTGTGGCAGTGTTCCACGGCAGGCCCAACCCAGAACAGTGCATGGAAGACCCACTAGTGGGTGACAACTGGGTATAAGAATATATACTAGATTATATGACGTATGTGGTCAAGGAAAATTGTATCAACTGCAAGTCAACCGATTGCGTTGAAGTTTGCCCAGTGGATTGTTTTTATGAAGGTGCCAACACACTGGTCATACACCCAGACGAATGCATCGACTGTGGAGTGTGCGAACCAGAATGTCCACAAGAAGCGATCACATCAGACGCAGACGATCCGGGAGATCTGGCATATTGGTTGGCAATCAACAGAAAATATTCCGAAGAAGGCAAATGGCCTGTAATTACACAGAAGAAAGAACCTATGCCAGACCACGAAAAATTCGACAAACTCAAAGGATACGAGGGCGACAAGAAAGAGATGTTAGATCCAACACCAGGAGAAGGCGATGCCTAAGACTTGGGGAGATCCAGCGACTGCAACCAACAGCACATACGAGGGTGAAACCATCAACACCAATTTGATAATACAAGGTGGAGTCAAACGTTTTGAGACACAGTATTTTCCAAGACAGGTGTGGCACAACACTGAAGGCAAGCCAGCATTCATAATAGGCAATGGCCAAACTAGGCAAGGGTTCGACTTAGAAACATTGCGTGGTAAAGGAACCACTTACGGATGTAACGCAGTATACAGAGATTTCACGCCAGACTATCTGGTATCATTAGATCGACACATATCGCAGGAGATAGCAGAAAATTATGATCTAGAAAACAAACCCGCATACTCGATCAATATAAATCAAAAAAGATACAGTGACAAGTTCGTTTTGATTCCCCGCAACCCTACTATGAACGCAGGAGCAACTGCCACGCACATAGCAAGATTTGACGGCCATACACACATATATTTGATAGGATTTGACTCGTACAACACTGACCCAAACAAAACCAACAACATGTATGTGAATACCAATGCGTATGCCAAAGAATCAGAGACATACGAATATGATCTATGGACCAGACAGATGGTAACAATCTTTACCAAATATAGTGATGTACAATTCACCCGGGTAGGCAGTATAATAATAGATGCATACAAGAACATTGCAAACCTGAGACACATAACATATGGAGAATTCGAAAATGAAATTACCGGCTAAGTTCATCAAAATTGGATACACAAAGTACAAGATCCAAGTGTGGGACAAACTCACTGCCACTTCGAACGAAGCATATGGAGAATTTTTCCAACGTGAACAAGTGATAGGCATAGATGGCAATCAAACTGGATCACAGTTGGTCAATACTCTACTGCATGAGATAATGCATGGCATCGTTTATCAGATGGGAATCAAGATGGATGGTGACGCAGATGTGAGAGAAGAGACCATGGTGAACGCAATGACCAATGGTTTGTGCCAAGTTTATGTGGACAATCCGTGGCTGTTACCATGGATCCAAAAAGAAATCAAAGCAGACTCAGAATAAAAAATCCTTATTTTTCAACAACTTAGCCAGACTGGTTGACAATACCAGGACTTATGTTATTATAAGAACATGAACGCGATATTACACAAACAACTCAACAAAGGGGAGAATTATATGACATACGGTTCAAAAGAAGCGACAACAGTACTAAAAGCAATGGAAGACTATTCATTAGAGAATAGCGGAGAAAAGATGGTATTCAACGGACCATCAGGCAAATACAAGGCAATCACAGGTAGAGCAAGAGTAGACGGTTCTATCACAGGTGTTGTTCACAAATTTGATGCAGAAGGTAATACCAAACTTGCTGGATCATTCAAAATCCTTTCCGATGGTTACATCAGCCGTTGGACTGGTGTGCCAACTAAAATTAATGCTAAGGTAAGTGGCCATGCATTAGAGTTATTGAAGTTACCAGAAGGACAATCGATTATAACGGTAATCGAAGACACCGAAAAAGCGGCATAATTTTTTTCATAATACTACCTAGGGTAAGTCTTTACAGGCTTACCTTTTATATTCAAAGAAAGAAGAATAGTGGTTACAGATTTACAAAGACATTTGAACGAACAGAAAACTTATCAATCACAAAGTAT
>NYTQ01000153.1 GCA_002683585.1 Cryomorphaceae bacterium | reverse complement strand
TAGTATATTTCTTGCTATCAGTTTTAACTGCTTGGACAAGATACTCTAGTGAAGTTACACATCCACTAAGATATCCTGCTTCATATTGTCCACAGGCATTCTCATAGTTGGTACTACTATAACCCCAAACTTCGATACCTTTTTCAATCATACGGCGAGCCATACCTTCACCTGTACGACCTAAACCAATCATTCCAACTTTCATTACTACCTCAAAAAACGATTACGGATTATCTGGATCAATACCCAAACTAATTAGGTAATCTTCCCACCACTCTATTTTACTATGTTTCCATTTAGGAACATTCATTCCTTTCTCAGAGTAATGCGTATAAAGAGCATCATCTATAGTCTGTGCGATCTGTAAATTCCTCTTCCTCTTCATCAACGTCCGCATATGCGTCTGCCACGAAGGGTCCTCTTTTCCTGAAGGGTTCTTTTCCAACATAAGAGTTTTCTGTATTAACTGCAGATACCCATACAGCAAGTTTCATTACTAAAAAAATGATAACCAGTGGTGTGAAACACCCAATTAAAATTACAGGATTCATTTATGCCTGATCTGTTTTTTTATTATTTAGAAAGCAGTCCAAATAAGAGGTTACAGTTTCATATCAACCTCTAGGGGGACATGGCCATGTTAACTCCATACCAGAAATTAACAACATAATAAATGCAAATACAAACAATGTGCTCATTTTAAAACATCCAAATTAAATACAAAATAGGGTGCTCGAGATACCCCCGAACACCCATACTAATAGTTACAATTAATCATCTATTATGATATTGTATATCCTGCTGCTGACCCGACGACAGTAGTGTCTGCTGCAAATATTGCCTCTGTTGATTTCTTCTCTACAAACTCAACAGTATTTCCTGGCATCGTGAAGGTTCCGACTGTTGTTGATCCACCAACTGAATCAATAACACTTACTAATCTTGCAGTGCCACTGTTGTTACAGAGACGTACCACTGTTGCACTTCCAAATGTAGAAGCGCCTGCAGCGTCAGTACCACATGCTGCCTGGGTTCCTTTTATGTTAGTTAACATGGTTAATTAGTATCCTATGTAGTATTTAGAGATCTCCGAATTGATCACGCATATCTTCTAGCATTCCTTTCTTTGCTGCGATAGCACCTTCAATGTAACCAGCACGACGTTCCCACGTCTGACCTCCCTCAATTCCTTTTGATGGGTTGATGCATGTCTCGTCACCCAGTTTATTGCAAACTAAACCAGCAAGGTCTACTTCACTTCTATCATAGGATGCGGCTGTACCACTAAACATGTGTTTGCCGTTAATCCAAATAGCACCACATTTAGGACATTCTTTTCTCTCTAATTTGAGATCCGACAGTTCCTTATCGTTGGTCATCTTTTAATTCCTTTATGAGTTTATTGTAATCAGGTAAATCCTTTATGAGTTGTTGTTCTAGTTTACGTCTCATCATAAACATCTTCAATCTCACCCAGGCATATCGCAGCTGTAAATCAATATACAAAAATAATCGCACTGTTTCATCTACACCTGCATATGCTACTAGGAGCACCAGGATAGTTGCAAGTACATAAGTAAGGTACATAAGTTGTATCAGCGTGATACTGGTAAATATTTAGAACCTATATTGAAAGGCATCTACTTAAATATCTTCAAACCAAATCAACAGTTCCATGCTCTCAATGATTTGTTGATCCTGCTATCAGGGTCAGAAGCAGTCTTCTTACTGGTTAACTTCTTTTTCATACCTTTCATTCTAGCGCAGAAGGATGCCCTCCTGGGATTTCCAGCCTTCTTGCTTGGTGCTTTAAGGTCAGATCCTGGATTTTCCTTTTCGTAAGACTTTCGTCCTTTTTCATTGAGTCCTCCTTCGGAGTTCTTTCCTGACTTTTTTGTCCAGGCTGCTCCTTCGGTAGTCAGGTTATCTTCACGAAGGCGATTTCTCATCCTATCCATCATCATTTTTCTATCACCCATTTTGCCAGCAAGTCCAGTATTACCAGTGGGTGCCTTAACTTGTTTCTTAGCAAGTGGGTTTTTGATATCTAGATTAGGATGACCAATATATCCATCTCCAGGTTTGCCACCAATAACTTCATCAAGATTTTCACCTTCTGGTTCAAATGATTGATTTAAAGGATAGTTAGGCATTGGTACAGGTTTCCTAGTACCTTTTATTTTGTGATCAGGCATTGGTACAGGTTTTTTAGTACCTGTTGGTTTGTACTCAGGCATTGGTGCAGGTTTTCTTAAACTCGATTCATCTAGTTGCAACTCACCTCTCCAATCAGAGAAAGAGTTTGTCAATCTCATTGGTGAGGGTTTATTAAATCTAGATGAAGGTCGTTGGTTTGTAATATTAGTGGGTCGTGTAGCACCCATATATGGTTGTACTTTAATGGGTTTTGGGCCCGTCTCTTTAGGTGGTGTTACTTTTGGTGCAGGAGTAGTTGCTTTTGGTGCAGGGGTACTACCTGTTCCCGTTTTGGGTGCAGGCATTCTCGACTTCATATCCTTCATCAAAGGATTCGTAGTCTGATTCGTTCCTCTAGTACGATCCCTTTCTTTTTTTACAGCAGCAAGTTTTGGATTTGCTTTTGCCCAGGCTGCCATACGTGTTTTTTTATCCGCAGTACGCAGTTTCTCATCAGCAGCAGTTCTCTTTGGTGTAGAAGATGGTGCTGGAGCTGTTGATTTTGGTGGAGTTGATCTGGGAGGAGTTTGTCTGGGAGGTTTATTTTCTGTATTTTTATCTGCAGGAGTTGTCTTCCGCTCTGGAGTTCTGGTATCTTTCTCAGTGCTCTTTGGAGGTGCTACACTTCCATCATCCTCACTACCAGATCGTTTACCGTCTGGTCCTCTGGATGGAATATGTGGTTGAGTGACTCCACCAGTGTTTGGAGTTCTTTCCCCAGCTCTTACGCTAGGTTCGTTTGAATTTTTTGCTGGAGGATTCAACCAATTACCGATGGCACCAGCGGCACCAGAGGCGGCGTTGGTGGCTCTTTCTTTTGCTTTCCTAAGTCCATCCATATACTCCTGGCGGGTCTTCAACCTAATACCTTCAGTAATCTTTGGATTAATAGTGACAGTATTCTTTCCTGTCATTGGTTTGATTTGTTTTTCTTTCGGTTCTTTAGGTAGATCATCTACTTCCCAAAGAAACTCTTCTCTCCAATTGGAAGCCTTAAGTGGTTCGGGTTTAATAATATCCACAGAATCAATCTCCGTTGGGATGTACGTGTCTCTCCAATCCATAGATTCCTTCCATGGATCCTTTTCCTTTTCCTGTTTTTTCTTAGAGTTTCTATCTTTAATTGATTGAGTAGAAGAAACCCCAGTCTTAAGACCTCGGTTCTTCTTCAATTTCTGCATCATTTTTTTCTTCAATTTACTCGCTTTCTCACGAGCATTGGTGGCAGTAAGAGCGGCTTGGCCAACAGATCCAGCCACACTCAATGCATTGCCAAGAACCTTTGTGCCCGCTTCTGCATTGGAATCACTAGAGGACACTTTAGAAATTTTAGTCGATCCCAATTCAGACTCAATTTTCTTCTTCTTTTCATCA
Organism: Cryomorphaceae bacterium; assembly: GCA_002683585.1. The sequence goes on along the minus strand of NYTQ01000153.1, from coordinate 4,961 downwards.
CCAGCAGATTTTTCTTTTTCCAAAGAACTTTTTCTATCCGAAAGTTCTTTCTTTCTAGTTTTAGATGCAAGAGTATCTTCAGATTTTTTTCTGGCTAACTCTTTACTTCTTCCATCAGAAACTCTTTTCTTAGCCTGAGAAATGAATGACTCCCCAGACTCTTTATCTTTTTGTGCCTTTGTTTTTTTCTTAGCAACAGGAACATTCTTCAAAGCTTCCTTTCTAGATTCTTTCTTTTTTTCAGCAGCCACTTTTTTGGGATCAGGTTTTGGTTCCTTCTCCTTCCTGACTGAATCGATAAGATCATCGAGACTTGGTTTAGCCATCAACCTTCCTCCTCTTCCTCATCTCCCTTGAGGAGTTTACCCATCTTATCTGTTACCTTACCAACTCCCTTCTTTGCAACATGCACTGCTGCTTTCTTCGCAGCCATCTTAGCAAGTACACCAACGATTGCAGGAGCAGCCTCTTCGAGGTGCTCGGTAGATTCAATCTTTAGGGTCTTTGGATAGTCCTTGTCGCCCTTCTTAGCAGGTGCTTCACCACGTTCACGTTTTGCATGAATGTTTGCCCAGAGACCTTTCTTCTCTTCTAGAGTTTCCTCCTTGACATCGTTTCTATCTTTCTCTTCAGCATCTTTGTTGAGAGCCTTGACAATCTTTCCAGACTTCTTATGTGCTTCAGTTCCTTTCTCACCACCCGCCAGTGCGTCTCTGGAGAGGTTCCCAGCGCGACGGAACATCTTGTTCCTCTTTTCCCTAGAGAGTTCCTTCTTACCCTCTTCAACGACCTCTCCAGTTACTTCAACTTCTTCCTTTGGAGTAGAGACAAGAGGTTTACGTTGGGGTCCAGCAGGTTTCGACTGCATAGCTTTAGGATTTAGTTTATTCATAAAGTTACTAAAACCTTGACTCGCCTTTCTCAAGAGTTTATCACCAGCTGGTTCTTCACCACTCATAGACATTCTCATAGTCCTTTTAGGTGGACCTGCATCAGCTCTGATTGCATTCTTACCCTCTTCTACCATCTCACCTTCAGGTTCGTAAGAGTTTCTCATGTTAGTGGGCATTGAACGCTTGAGATTGTTCATCTTTGCAGCGTGAGTCATCTCAGGTCCACGAGCACCAGCAGCATTTGCTTTATCGCGTTGAGCATTCTGCTTCTTTTGAATTGCACTAGTCTCGCCACCACGAGTTCTTGTGCGTTCACCACCTGCAGCAGGACCAGGATTAGTGGAGGATGGGCTCTTCTCACCCTCAAAAAGATCCTCTTCCTTTACACAGTTAGGAACTTCCTTACCATTCTTTTTCTTAGTTCCCTTCGCCTTATAACCATCCCAGCAAGTGTCAGCACCAACGTTCTCGCGGGCTTTCTTCATACCCTCGTCAACTACTCCTACTTCTTCTTTAGCAATTGCCTTACCAACTACCTTACGTCTATTCTTCAAATACTTATCAGACTTGGTATTTTTCTTACCGTCATTATCAACATCATCATCTTCCTGACCTACGGGGTCAAGATTATTTTCATATACAGATTTATAAACAGATGCTAACTCTTCCGCATCATACTTTTTATCAAACATAGCTCTGAAAGAAAGACCTTATCAGAGTTATTTATTGTATTTGGTTCCTGGACCTGAGGCAGGATCATTAGGTTTCATTGGAAGCACTGTTGCTTTAATCCTATCCTTAGGAAAACCAAACTTTTTTTCACTTTGTCCTGGTGTCATAGACTGAACATACTTTCTATAGTCATCAGTACCAACTTCATATGCTTCCATGATATCTTTCAACCATGACTTAAAGATTGTTCCTTCTGGAGTCATACAAATAACATAGTTAGTGCCACGTCTAGAAATTCTCCCCACCTCTCCAGTATTAGTATTTTCAACTAATGTTCCCATGGAAAAAATAGTATTACTCATGTAAGCAACTCTAAGACCCTCGGGATCCAACTTAGGAGCAATTTCCCAATCCTCAGATACGGATACTCCCATACTCTTCTGTAGAGTATTAAACAATTGTTTCTTATCTACGTTTCCAAGAGTGTTTGGAATGCCCGTAGCAAATATCTTAAAGTCCCCATCCTTTGCAGCCTTTCTCATTTTGGATGCCGACATACCCTCAACACCTTCGGAATCAGCATCTCTAGCTCCAGCAGAGATTACTTTTATCTCCTCAAAATCATAGAGATCTCCATTATATTTTTGAGCAAGACTTTGAAACTCAGCAAGTCTATCCTGTCCAACTATAATTGTTACAGATTTATACCCAAGTCCATAACATGATTGCAGAACATTGAAGATAGTCTTTGCTTCTGGATCATCCCTGATGTCATCTTCAAAGTCAGGGAACATAACCCTCATGTATTCAATTTTACTTGAAGGTTCTAAAGGATTTTTCTTGGGATCTTGGGTACGACTTGGATAAATTCTCAAATCAAACTTAGATCTTTTAGCCTCACTACCTGCAGCCTTAAGAAGTTTTTCATGTCCAACAGTTGGTGGATTGAACCTACCAAATACAATCACAGCACCATCAGAAGATGGTTCTCCCATCGTTTCTAATGATTGGAATTCGGGATCCTCGTTTCCTGTTTCACTATTTGTTTGATCGGGATTAGAATCTTTACTGGGTTTAGAAGTAGGTGTCGAGGAAGAATTATCTGGAGACTTAGTATTGCCTGGAAGATTAGGTTTAGAAGGACTTCCTTGTTTTGGTGCCTCACTTTTAGAGTCTCCGCCAGAACTAGTAAATTTTAACTTACCATTAACTGTTTTTGCTACAAATTTTCCGCCTTTATCGTACCATCCACCATGTCCATCTCCAGTCAAACCTTTTTGTTTGGCTTGAGTGGAAGCAGTAGTTTTGACGGCTTCGGATATAAATTCTAGAAAACTTTTCACGAAAAAATTACTGCCTTTTTAAATATTTATTAAAAGGAAACCACTATAGCATTGGATGGTGGTTTAGCTACTATTACAATCCTCCTGCCTTTATCACCAGCACTAGGAGACTTACCAAGGATTAATGGATAACCTTTATTATCTTTTTCTATTGTTTCAAAAGGTTGATCTTTTCTTCTCTTCCTAAGTCTCAAATAAAGATCGTGATCTTTCGCATACTTCTTAGCATCATGCAGTCTACCATTAACGGTTAGAACATTGCCACTAGATGTAGAGTGAACATCCATAGGACCAATATACATGTGAGTAATTGGTCCTCCCATAGGTTGCGTTCCAAGAACAATAGTCTGTTTTAATTCAGAACTAATTTGTCCATATATATCTGGAACCTGTTGGCCTTGAGTAAATCCCAATTGCAAATACTTATCATAAGCGGCTTGAATAAATCTTCCACTAAATCCTGGAACAATTTTTTCTAGTCCGTTTAGTCCTCCGCCAGCCATACTAGGAGCACTTGGACCTTTCATGGATAACTTGTAAATTTTATTTGTAGTTTTAATCTCAACATCGGTGTAAGGTTCATCTCCCGATGCAGATCTACCTGTTACTTTATTAGCAGAAAGAACATTAGGTAGTCTTGTCGAACCCGCCTGCAGAGTGAAGGGTTTACCTCCTTTAATCTCAGAGAAGGAATTAATTGCATCAACAAGACCAGTTTCTTGTCTTTCTGATAGAGTTCCTGCCATATGGGGTCATGGTTCTACGCCCCTATTTAGATAGTTTCTCTCTCTTTCATAAGGAGTTATCTCTCCTGTCCACAGTCTATACCCCTCTTTAACTTCTGGCAAAAGCCACTGGTCCACACGAATACATTGTTCCCAGTTGACGGGGTGAGCACAACTCACCACTACAACAGTAAAGAATGCTCTTATGTGGATCCAGAGACTAAGCATGATGGGGTTTATGTTCCCTATCCATAGGTTTAGAAGACTCAAAGGAATCTCTTGAGAGATTTTTAATTACAATGAATGCATCTTTGTTATACTTACGAGTACCAATAGGTGATTGCCATTTCTTGTTATACTCTTCACCGACATCAATACCAGAAACTTGTGTTCCTGCCATTTCAACTACAATATTATCACCTTCTTCCCACCCATATTTTTGAGCGATAAAGGCAACCTGTTCTTTTATAGTAGGTGGTTCCATAACTCTTTCTTCTGGGTCTAATGATCCGTTCATACATCCCCCTCTTTACGGTTTTCGGATTTAGTCACATCAAACTCACCACCAGGGTAACGAGCCATCAGTTTGTGAACATTCATCTCAATGACTTCATCGATAGAAACATTAAGACCCATACATGCCTGAGCGACATACCACATGATGTCTCCAAGTTCACGTTTGAGGTGAAACAGATTCTCTTCGTTTACTGGTTTGCCTTGGAAGACAATCTTCTTAACAATCTCAGTAAACTCACCTGCCTCAGCAGACATTCCTACAGCAGCAGTAAGCAATCGCTCGGTAGGAAACTCTTGACCTTCAAGTTCTTGGATACGATATACGAAAGCTTCGTGATCTTTACTTTGTTCCGAAGTAACGGCATCTACAAATTCCAGGTATGCATCAGTGTTTACGTTTACTTTTTGTTCCATTTTATTCAATTCCTGTTGATACATTTCACGAGTCCACCCATCATTATAGGGTGAGTTAGCTTGAATTTGCAGTTCAGTCTTATTCATCAAAAGTTAAGTGCGGAAAATTTGTCTTTGGATTTTTTAGACTCTTCGTAATTATACTCCTCGTCTTGACCACTGTCAAGGATATCGTCCTGAGCAGATTGTTCACAATCATAAAGTCTCATCTTGGCACGATCAATACCCACAACAAATCTTTTGTTGACGGTTGGATCGTTATAACGGTTCTTCAATTGTTTCACCATAATTTGTCCCAAGTCCTCAAGCTCATCTGTAGAAATAAGGGCAAACATAAGATCAGCAGTAGCAGGGAGACCAAAGGACTCAGAAGTGTCAGTAAGCTCAACATCAGAGCT
>NYTQ01000163.1 GCA_002683585.1 Cryomorphaceae bacterium | reverse complement strand
TTTTAGGTACAGAAAGTGCCACAGAAAACAAACTTCCAGTAATTTATTATTGGTAAAGGTGAAAAGGTGAGGTAAGAGCTCACCGCTTTTTTGGTGACAAAAATGGCAAGGTAAACCTTGTGAGCTGAAAGACCAAGTAAATCGAGAATTGAGGGCTGCTCGCCTAATCTCGAAGGGTAGGTCGTTAGATCCTAATTGTGAAATTAGGGCAAGATAAATGATAGGCAGTTGATTTGTTATTCAGATCAATGTACAGGATCCGGCTTATGATTTGCTCTTTTTTTTATTTAAGAATACTAACAATTCCATTTGAAGGTTCTAGGGAATCATCATTGTAGTAAATGATATAGTAATAAGTAGCTACAGGGAGAGGGGTGCCATTTATTTCGCCATTCCAAGGCATGTTCTCATAATTACCCTTTTGGGATTCATAAATTTTATTCCCCCACCGATTGAAGACTTGAACAATACTATTTGGATAAATCAAATCAAGATCTTTAATCTCCCAGAAGTCATTTATTTCGTCTCCGTTGGGTGTAAAGGCTGAGGGGATAACGACACTGCATGCCTGGAATTGTACAGTAATGATTTGTGCTACACTTTCACATCCATTTTCAGTTGTCGTAACATAGTAGTTGATATTTCCAGAATAGACTTCAGGCGTGATTTGTGAATCGTAACTTAATATTTCAAGAAGTTCTGCATCTGCATACCAAGTATAGCTCCCGGAGCCTCCGTTTGCCTCTATTGGTCCCGGTTCTTCATTGATACAATATTGCATATTGCCTGAGGTACTCGGCGTGGCAGGGGTAGCTGTAACGGATAGAACCATATTTACAGTGGAGTCACAACCCGAACTATTAAATAGATTTATGATCTGTGTACCAGCTGAGCTGAAAATAAACCCATTCCACGCATAAGGCAGTTCATTTTCACATACAGTGAGGTTTACTGTGCTGGTATCAACTCCGCTCACGTTCAAATTCAATGTGACAAGAGAGTCACACCCCAAACTGCTTGATAGGGTTACGCTTTGTGATCCCGATGCTGAGAATGTTATACCATTCCATATATAAGGTAGTTCATTTTCACACAAAGTAAGGTATACTGTGCTGGTATCAACTTCATTTACGTTCAAATTCAATGTGACTACAGAGTCACACCCTAAGCTGCTTGAAAGGGTTGCGCTTTGTGATCCGGATGCTGAGAATGTAAGGCCATTCCATATGTAAGGAAGTTCATTTTCACATACAGTGAGAGTTACTATACTGGTATCAACTTGGTTTACGGTCAAATTCAATGTGACTAAAGAGTCACACCCCAAGCTACTTGATAGAGTTGCACTTTGTGATCCGGATGCTGAGAATGTGATACCATTCCATGCATAAGGAAGTTCATTTTCACATACAGTCAGGTTTACTGTGTTGGTATCAACTCCGTTTACGTTCAAATTCAACGTGACAAGAGAGTCGCACCCTTGGCTGCTTGATAGGATTACGCTTTGTGATCCAGATACTGAAAATACAATACCATTCCATGTGTAAGGAAGTTCATTTTCACATATAGATAGGTTTGCTGTGCTCGTATCAACTTCGTTTACGTTCAAATTCAATGAGACGATAGAATCACATCCAAACGTATTTGAAAGGGTTACACTTTGTATTCCCGATGCTGAGAATGTAAGGCCATTCCATGTGTAAGGGAGTTCATTTTCACATATAGATAGATTGACTGAGGAGGTATCTGATGTGCTGATAGGTTGGCAATCATTTACTGTAAATTGACTGATGTAGGCATCGTTTAAATTACTGTTGGGTGTTCCAGGAGTTTGATCATTACCTGGACATGCTCCAGGGTCACCAGCACAGCCTTGGAGCCAATCTGCCTGGTTATATGGGTTGTTTCCAGTGAAATAAAAAACATCATCTATTCCCGATCCTGCAAAATAGATGGTGCTATTTAATGTAATATCTCCATAGCTCAAAGAAAACACCTCGCATCCGTTCAAGTCCACCAATCTAATGCAATCTCCTGCATTTCTCATACCGATCCTACTCCAAATTCCTCCATTCGTCCATCCAGTATTTGGATAGTCACAAATCACAGCTCCGGGCGTATTTGGGTTACTTTCAAAAAGAGTAGCATTCTCCAGAGGGACAACGAGTCTGCAGTTACCGTCGTTAATATTAATATCATCAGCTGGCATATCTATGTTTGTCTCAGTTCCATTGTAGATTGTAATCATCGTTCCTAATGGAATACAGCTCCAAAAAATATCATTTGAAAATCTATTGCAACCGCTTGCAATTCCTAAGCTTCCGTGGTACCCATTGTTATCATCAATGATCCAGCCTCTGATATCAATGCAAGCATTGCAGCCATTATTACTTTGTGAGGTATCAACGGCTATCAATTCTAAATATTCTTGTACACCAGATGGGCCGTTAGAAAATTCATTAATCACTAAAGTTTGGGAAAAGGAAAAATAGGATAGAATAAGAACAGAACATGAAAGTGATTTTTTTAAAAAAGACAAGGTTGTTAATATTTCAAATGGAAGCCAAAATTTTATTCTAATAATATTTAATAAATATAACATTTTACATGCATTGAATCAGGAATTATAACCTTGTAATAAATACAAATAAGGGATGTTTTAGTTTGATACCAATTTAGCCAGGCCTCAAGCGTGATTTCTCTTTTATTCTAAAATGATTAGTTCAGAAGAGTAGAGAATAGTTCATAGCTAACCGTGTATACTTTGCTTTTTACCATATTTTTTCATGAGGCCTCCTTCAAACGCTAAGAAAACTTTCCAACGTGCATCTACATCAATAGTGGAGCTATATTTTTTTGCAAATTTTAAAAAAGTCATGAAATGGCGGGCTTCACTTTCCATTAGCATTCTGTAAAAACCTTTTAGATCTTCATCCGCAAGTTGCTCTGATAAAATTTTAAAACGCTCACAGCTTCTTGCCTCAATCATCGCGGCAAACAACATTTGGTTTACAAAGTGACTTTCCCTTGAGCTATTGTCATGGTTTTGCTTTAAATATAAGCTTAGGTCTTTTACATAAGGGTCTTTCCGCTCAAAACCCATGCTAAAACCACGCTCAAGTATTTTATTGTGTACCATATCAAAATGCTCCATCTCTTCTTTGCAAATCTCAACCATTTCTGATACTAAGTCCGGGTAATGTGGATATTGAACAATCATAGATATTGCATTACTTGCTGCTTTTTGTTCGCAGAAAGCGTGGTCAATTAAAATATCTTCAAGGTTTTTTTCTACAATGTTTACCCATCTTGGGTCTGTTTCCATCTTTAATCCGAGCATAACTAATATTTGTCGTAAAGATATTGACTGTCGGGATGAAAAAAAACCTTTTGACCTTTATACGACATCATTCGCTCATTTTGCCACTTTTCGTATATTTGAAATTCATTAAAAACCATGTCCAAAATTACGGCTAAATCAAAGCAGCGCATATTGAAAAAAGAAATTCTTGAGAAAGCTTTTGAATATATGTGCAGGGCTAAAACCCTGGCTGAAAAGTATGAAGAAAACAAAGAGGTAACCTCGAAATATGTTCATGCAACATCAAGAGGGCATGAAGCGATTCAGGTTGCACTTGGTATGCAACTTGAACCTCAGGATTGGGTTTCACCTTATTATAGAGATGATTCAATTTTGTTGTCTATGGGGATAACTCCTGAGGAGCTTATGCTTCAGGTTTTCGCAAAAAAAGAGGATCCGTTTTCAGGTGGAAGGACCTATTATGCTCATCCTTCTCTAAACAGGGAGGGAATGCCGAAGATTATTCATCAATCTTCAGCAACGGGAATGCAGGCAATTCCAACGACCGGTATTGCTATGGGTATTCAATATAAAGAGGAGCATGGTTTGTTAAATGATTCGGAAAACCCCTCCGTTGTTGTATGCTCTTTAGGCGATGCATCTTGTACAGAAGGTGAAGTTTCTGAGGCGTTACAGATGGCAGCGTTAAAACAGTTTCCAATTGTTTTTCTTGTCCAAGACAACGGTTGGGATATATCAGCGAGTGCAGAAGAGACAAGAGCTCAAGATATGAGTAAATATGCGCAAGGCTTCAATGGTATTGAATTACGGACCATTGACGGAAGTGATTTTCAAGTCTCTTATGAAACTGTTCGAGATGTTTTTCAAGTTGTTAGAAAAGAACGCAGGCCATTTATTATACATGCTCATGTTCCATTGCTAGGTCACCATACCTCTGGTGTAAGAATGGAGTGGTATCGAGATGATCTTGATGAAGAACGAAAAAAAGACCCATATCCTAAGTTAATTGCTCAAATGAAGGAGCATGGATGGACGGATGAAGCATTTGAGAAAAAAGAGTCAGAGATTCGTGAAGAAATAGATAGGGATTATGAACTTGCCCTTTCGGCAGAAGATCCCTCATTGGATAGCCTTACAGATCATATCTTTGCGCCCACACCAATCACAGAAGAAACAGGTGATCGTGCTCCGAAGGGAAAGAAGAAGACGGTTATGGTAGACTCTGCGCTTTTTGCAGTTCGTGAGCTTCTACAAAAACATCCTGAAGCCCTTCTATATGGTCAAGATGTTGGTGGGAGATTAGGAGGAGTATTTAGAGAGGCCGCCACCCTAGCACAAACTTTTGGTGATTCTCGCGTCTTTAATACACCAATTCAAGAGGCCTTTATTATTGGTTCAACTGTAGGAATGTCAGCCGTAGGGCTAAAACCTATTGTTGAGGTTCAATTTGCAGATTATATTTGGCCAGGATTAAATCAGCTTTTTACTGAGGTTTCAAGATCTTACTACTTATCAAATGGAAAATGGCCCGTTAGCTGTGTGATTCGAGTTCCTATTGGAGCTTATGGCTCAGGGGGGCCTTACCACTCTTCAAGTGTAGAATCTGTACTTACAAATATTCGAGGAATCAAAGTTGTTTATCCCTCTACAGGCGCAGACTTAAAAGGTTTGCTGAAGGCCGCTTATTATGATCCTAATCCAGTCGTGCTTCTTGAACATAAGGGGTTGTATTGGTCTAAAATAAAAGGAACAGAAGAATCTATGTCCATAGAACCGAGCGCTGATTATGTCATCCCAATTGGAAAAGCCAGAACCGTAAGGGAAGCAGTTGCAGATGAGATTGAAAAAGGGAATTCTTTAGGGATAATTACCTACGGTCGAGGTGTATATTGGTCGTTAGAAGCAATGCAGGGAAACGAGGATCGAATAGAGCTTCTTGATTTACGTTCTTTAAATCCAATTGACCATGATGCCATGAATACACTATGTAAAAAGCATGGTAAAGTTTTACTGGTAACGGAAGAGTCAATAGAATGCAATTTTATGCTTGGAATTGCAGGAAGGCTTCAGCGCGATAATTTTGTGTATTTAGATGCGCCTATTGAAATTGTGGGTTCTGTCGATACACCGGCAATTCCATTGAATTCAGAACTTGAGCTTGCCCTTTTACCAAATGGAGAAAGGGTTAAAGAAAAAATTGAAAAACTACTCAAATTTTAACTAAATGACAATAAAAGAAACGATAGCCATGGTTGAGGATTTTCACAACGCATTTGGAATTGAAAATCGTCATAAGCCGACCGCTGAATTGTCTCAGGCACAGCAAGAACTTCGTTATAGATTGATGGCCGAAGAAAATGATGAGTACTTGGAAGCAGTCAAAAATAATGACCTAGTTGAAATAGCGGATGCTTTGGGCGATCAATTGTATATTTTGTGTGGAACGATATTGAAGCATGGATTGCAAGATAAAATTGCAGCCGTTTTTCAAGAAATTCAGCGATCTAATATGAGTAAACTGGATGCTGATGGCAAGCCAATTTATAGAGCTGATGGAAAGGTTATGAAATCTGATTTGTACTTTAAGCCTGATATAAAAACAATCATAGAGAAAAGCTAAGTTATCCACTTTTATATCTTTATTTCTTTTCGAAATAACCTTCTGTTGTTGTCATTTCTGCCATAGATTTGAATCATGAACGATTTGTCCATATATTTCAAGCCATGTATTTCAGAAGACATCGCGTTTGAAGAGGAGCAAATGGGACAAATTTTGGTTTCGAATTACGGAGATTTCCCCGAAATAGAGTCTGATTCCATTGCTATTTTTTCAGTTCCAGAATTTCGAGGAGATTCAAAAGACATTAAGTTTGAATCACAATCTCTTTTTCGAAAAGAATTACTGCAACTATCTCGCTCGAAAAATTGGAAGCGAAAGATTTATGATTTGGGGACCATTGTTCCGGGTGAAAATTTGAAGGACACCTATTTCGCAGTTTCCAATGTTACTAGTGAGCTTATCAAGTATCGTGTGATCCCCATATTGATAGGGGGTTCTCAGGATTTAATCGTTGCGACCCATGATGCATATGCAAAGCTAGAGCAACTCGTTAACATATGTTCCATAGATCACAAGCTAGATTTGGGAGGGCCAGAAAGTGAAGTTGGTTCAGATTCATACCTTACCTCGTTAATGCTAAAACGTCCGTGCTATCTATTTAATCATGCCAATATTGGCCTTCAAATTCCTTATGCACGGCCCAAAGATTTAAAGCTCATAGAAAGTTTATATTTTGATATTTGTCGTTTGGGTGAGTTCAATGATGATTTTAAGCGTGCTGAACCACATTTGCGCAATGCAGACGTTATTAATTTAGATTTCAAGTCAATTAAAGCTTCT
>NYTQ01000162.1 GCA_002683585.1 Cryomorphaceae bacterium | reverse complement strand
TTCTTCCGTCTTTCCCAACCCCTTTAATTTTACGGAATCAAATCTGTTTAAAATCAAATTCTTAGCAGGTGAACCTGTTACAATCACTCTTAAAATTGAAAATCAACCAGATTGGGGAGCCCATAATTCCGAAACTTCTGCAACTTATGATGCTGCTCAACTTGGTACCTGGCAAGAACTCACATTTGATTTTACAGGATATTCGGATATTTTTATAAATAGTATTGTTATTAAAGTTGATGGAGAAAACTGGGAAGAGGGCGATTCTCTTTATTTTGATGATATTTCAGGGCCTCCATTGTATTCTGTACCAGCTTTTGAATTTACACCAGTAGATGGTAGTACTGATATTTCTGTTGGTGGCAACATGGTCATTGAAACCAATAATAAATTTTATGACCCAGGTGCTGTAACAATCAACGATTTTTCTAACAAAGTTGCGCTGCGGATTGGGGATGAAAATGGTTCAGATGTTCCCTTTGAAGCTTCTATAGAGTCTGATAGTAAAATTACAATTACCCCTCTAACAGATTTAAATTTTCAAACCACATTTTGGTACGGAATTGTTGAAAACAGCATGTATCATTCCAATGGAACACAAAATATTGGTGTTGGTGCAAGTTTTACTACAAAAGATCCTGTTGATGGAGATGTAAATATTATGATGTTTGATTATGAATCTGAGTATACAGATACGCCTTTTGTAACTTGGGGTTCTGCAGGTTTTGCAGCGGTTACTAACCCTGCTCCCGATGCGATTAATAATTCCTCCACAGTCGGTCAGTTTACACACCCGGGCGGTGTGTGGAGTTCAGGAATTGAGTCAGAGGGCACTTTTGATTATATTGATTTTGCTGAAACCCCATTCTTTAGCATGAAGGTTTGGGTTGAGAAACCAATGAATATTGTCTTTAAACTTCAAAACAATCCTAGCTATTGGCAAAATAATGAGATTTATTATGCGGTTACGGAATCAGAAATCAATCAATGGATTCAATTAACGTTTAATTTTTCAAACGTCACTGCGTCAAATTATAATCGTGTTCAGTTATGGTTTGATGGTGATACCTCCGGGGGTTCTGTGGCAGGAGATGTCTATTATTTTGATGATATTGAAAAGAGCAACGTGCCTCCATTAGCAGAAGTTAATTTTAACCCTGCTAATGGCGCTACAGATGTCCTTCAGTATGCACAACTCAGTATAAATTCAAATTTCCAGTTTGTCAATTTAGATGGCTCAGACATCAGTAATCCTTCTAGCAAGCTCGAATTGAGAGAAAATGACAGCAATGGTGTGGTAGTCCCTTTTGCTGCCCTTATTTCTGAGGATAACAATACATTTACCATTGTTGCAAATGAGCTCCTGACCGCGGGTGCCAGCTATTGGTACGGCGTTAAGGACGGTGTGGTCAAATATGACGAAACCCAAGAAACTATCTCAGGTCTAAGTGCCACATTTACAGCTTCAAATGCGGGTCTTCCAAATATGGTTGTTTACAATGATTTTGATGGGAATTCACTTTGTTTGGCCTCAGAAGCAACAAATGATTTTGATACTACCGGTATTTCACCCCAATTTAACACATCTGCGCAAGACCCTATTAATCCTAACAATTTTGTCATGCAGTGGACTAAAGGTTCAACTTGGGGTGGCTGGGAAAGAATTAGTTTTCAATTAAATAGTCCAATAGACACTAGTTTAGGAGACACCTTTTCGTTTAGGGTCTTTTCCACTGTAACAACTGGGATAAGATTTAAACTAACAGATGCTGCAGGTGACTGGGACCAAACTGGAAATTATGAAACCGGCTCTGAAAATTTCCCTGATCAAATTATACTCGTTCCAAACCAGTGGAAGACTTTTTACTTCAACATTTCAGATTTCGACCCTTTAGCTCTAAATGATGAAGGAAACCCTTTATATCCTGAAGGTTTTGTTTTAGATCACTTACAGATTTTTATTGGCCGCGGAGATGGTGAGCCTGGAGTAGGCGAAACCTTTTATGTTGATGACATAATGGGGCCTGCATTACAATCAACGGCTTCTTTGAATGATTTCGACAATGGACAAGTTGTTTTGTACCCAAACCCTGCTCAAAATATCATTCATATCAAAAACTTATCAGGAAATAAAACGATAAGGATTTTTGATATCAATGGGCGATTGGTTCATCAAACAAAAACGGCATCCAATAATTTGTCAATAGAAGGGCTCAACCAAGGTTTTTATTTCCTTGAAATTAATGGTCAAACAAAGAAATTTATTAAAAAGTAATTGCTTTTTTAAACTTGGGTAAAATCTTAATTTACTTTTTATCCCAGTCGTTTTTAATTATCAACCAATGCTTGTATTTAAAATGTTTTCACAAAATAATTATTCAAGATTTTTCGCATTAATTGCATCTCTTTTTTTAAGTTTTAGCATTCATTCGCAAGTCACTATTGTCAAAGGAACTGTTGTAGATGAGACAGGTATGCCAATGCTTGGCGCCACCATTATTGTGGAGGGTACATCCAATGGTGCTACGACGGATTTTGACGGTAATTATTTACTCAATGTAAAAAAAGATAATGCAATGCTTGTTTTTTCTTATTTGGGGTTTGAAACCCAAAAAATTCCGCTTGGTACTCAAAAAGTAGTCAATGTAGTTTTGGTAGAAGATTTAAATGCTTTAGAAGAAGTTCAGGTTGTGGCTTTTTCCAAGCAGAAAAAGAGTTCTGTCATTGGTTCTGTTTCAACCATTAATACCTCGGATCTCAAACTGCCATCAACCAATTTAACATCCTCATTTGCTGGACAAATTGCAGGTATGATTTCATACCAGCGCTCTGGGGAGCCAGGTCAAGACAATGCCGAATTTTTTATTCGTGGTGTGACAACTTTTGGTTACAAAAATGACCCACTTATCTTGTTGGACGGGCTACAGATTACAACTTCCGATTTGGCACGTATAGAACCTGATAACGTTGCTTCTTTTTCCATTATGAAGGATGCAACTGCGACTTCATTATACGGTGCAAGAGGTGCCAATGGTGTTATTTTGGTCACTACAAAAGAAGGAAAGGTTGGAAAAGCTAAAATATCAGTCCGTTATGAATCTTCCTTTTCAAGCCCATCCAAAGTAAATGATTTTATTGGTGCGGTTGATTATATGAAACTTTATAACAAGGCCTTGCGCGCTAGAGATCAATCTTCTCCACTATTGTATTCAATTCAACAAATATATGGTACTGAAAACGGAGGGGATCCAAACATCTATCCGGATGTTGATTGGTTTGATGAATTGTTTAACGATTATGCGCAAAATCAAAGGATTAATTTAAATATTTCTGGGGGTGGAGACGTGGCTCAATACTACCTTGCACTGTCTCACATTGATGAGTCTGGGCTACTAAAGGTGGATCCATTGAATAATTTCAATAACAACATTAATATCAAAAGGTCTAATTTACGTGCCAATGTCAATGTGAACTTGACCAAAACGACTAAAATAGCAACCAAATATTATTCATTATTTGAAAGATACAACGGTCCAACCGTTAGTGCCAATGATATTTTTGGTATGGTTGTACAAGCCAATCCTGCCAATTTTCCAAAGGTGTATGAGCCTGACGAAAATACCATGAATTTTAGTCACACACTTTTTGGAAATAAAGGAAACGGTGGGTTTCCCAACCCTTATGCCGAAATGGTAAAAGGATACAAAGACCGTTTTTCAAATACCACACTTGCTCAATTTTCGGTTGAACAAAATTTAGATGCTATCACCAAAGGACTTCGACTTCGTGGAATGGCCTCAGTGAGAACTTATCTTTCTAATGAAAACTCAAGAAGTTTTACGCCATTTTATTACGGTCTTTCTGAAATTCAAACCGACGAAGGTGTCGACTATTCGTTGTACAATATTCAAGAAGGTACAGAGTACTTAAACGCCCCATCTGTATCTAATGATGGTAACAGTAATTTCTATTATGAACTGGTTGCAGAATATAACAGAGAGTTCAATGAGAACCATGAAGTAGGTGGTTTACTCGTTGCAAACTTTACTGAAGCGCTCAACACAATTGGGGGTGGAAATACCTCCTTTTCTACACTTCCATCAAGAAATATGGGCGTATCTGGAAGATTCACCTATAATTACGGCAAGCGCTACTACACAGAATTCAATTTTGGTTATAATGGCTCTGAGAAGTTCTCTCAAGAGAACCGATTTGGTTTTTTCCCGTCCTTTGGGGTGGGTTATATTGTATCCAATGAATCTTGGTTCGAAAAGAAACTGCCAGCTGTTAATTTATTAAAATTAAAGTATACCTATGGTTTGGTTGGTAATGATGGAATATCCTCACCTGAAGACCGCTTCTTTTATCTGTCAGATGTAAATCTTGACAACGGTGGTACTGGTTATGCTTGGGGTGCTGATTACAATAATTATTACAATGGATATTTTGTAAACCGATACGACAATCAAAATGTGACATGGGAGGTTGCAGAAAAATCTAACTATGGATTAGAGCTCGGACTATTTAATAAGATGACACTTTTAGTAGATTATTTTGAAGAGAATAGAACGAACATATACATGCAGCGGGATTACATTCCAGAAACCATGGGACTGACCACAACCATCAGTAGTAATGTTGGTGAGGTAAAATCTAGCGGAATTGACCTTTCACTGGATTATAATCACGTATTTCCTTCGGGACTATATATTTCTGGAAGAGGTAATTTCACCTATGCTACAAACGAAATATTGGTCAACGGTGAACCACAGTATCAAAATCAAAATTTGAGTAGAATAGGATATCCTATCAATCAACAATGGGGTTACATTGCAGAACGGCTTTTCATTGATCAAGAAGATATTGATAACTCTCCTGAACAGTTTAATGGTTTTTCTTCTAACAATGCTTATATGCCTGGAGACATCAAATACAAAGACGTAAATAATGATGGGGTTGTTAATGAATTAGATATGACTCCTATTGGAAAACCCTATGTTCCAGAAATTGTTTACGGTTTTGGATTATCAGCTGGCTACAAGAATTTTGATTTTTCGATGTTTATGCAAGGAACCGCAAGAACTTCCTTCTTTATTCAACCTGAAAATATTTCACCATTTGTCAACGAAAGAAATGCCTTGAGTATTATCGCAGATAATTATTGGTCTGAAAACAATCCCGATCCCAATGCCTTTTGGCCGAGATTGTCTACAAATGTGGTAGAAAATAATGAAAAACCCTCCACATGGTGGTTAAGAGATGGAGATTTTTTGAGATTAAAAAGTGTTGAATTTGGTTACACAATTCCAGAAAAATTTGGAAATTTTTTCGCCGACGTTTCTGCTAGAATTTATTTCACCGGCTTAAATCTTCTTTATTTTTCCAAATTTGATTTATGGGATCCTGAAATGGCAGGAAATGGCTTAGGCTATCCACCGCAAAGAGTTTATAATATTGGTTTACAAGTTAAATTTTAAAAAGATGAAAAAAAGTATTGTATTCAAAAAAGCATTTGTAATATTTTTCTTGGTAACTTTTAGTTGTGAAGATTACCTAGACATCGTGCCTGATAGGACCCAAGAGATAAGTTTGCTTTTCAATAGACGTGAAACTGCCTTTAATGCATTGGCAAACTGCTACAGTTATTTACCTGTACAAGATGATATTTACGGAAGTTTTGTTCTTGCGTCAGATGAATTGACAACCCCATTCCAAAAGGAGCCAAATGCCACTAAAATGATGAAGGGCGATAAAAACGGACTACAAAATTTCAGATAGTGTTGACGCGTATAAAGCCACAAATTACCCCTCGAGTAATACTTCGCAGCCTTGAGCGCCTCGAGCTCCTTCTGGTTCTGCGCGAGCTGCAGCTGCAGCTTGAGCTGCTCCTCCGTGGGC
>NYTQ01000161.1 GCA_002683585.1 Cryomorphaceae bacterium | reverse complement strand
CTAAATTATATATGATGAATTTATTCATTGCGCTAACTCCGCCTTTAAATTTTGCGTCTTGGTCAGGAAAGTCAACTACATCTGGTTTAATATCCACGACCTTGTATATAACTACGCTATCAAAGTCAATTGGCTGCGGAAGTAAGTTTACTGTGCTAGAGGAATCAGGAATATTCTTTGTCACCTTGATTTTATGCGTAGGCTGACTTTTCAGGTCTATGGATTTTTTTGTTTTATTTTTTATTGGCGGCTGTTTGCGTTTCTTGACCTCTTTTATTTTTCGAGGTTCATCTTTCTTTATGGTTTGGTATTTTATGATTGTTGATTTTGCTTTCTCAAGATCCGTTCTTATTTTGTCTTTTTCTGAATAGCTGAAGGCTGCAAATAAAATAGAAGACGCGAAAAGCAGTCCATTTGATATAAAATTGATGTTGTTCTGTCTTGATTCCATGGTCTAGTTTTTACCATATAAACCAAAACCCGTGCCACTGACAATGTGTGAAAATGACACTTACTTAATATACAAAATATTTAGGTTACTAAATAATTAATTTACCAACACTACAAAACGTTATTGTTAGTAAAATTGATTGTATTTCTCTTTGTTTTCAGTCCTTGAACACTAATTTTGTAGTATAAATATAAGCCTAGGCTTAAAAAACATTTTATGGATTTATTCGGGAATTTTGGTTCCACCTCAGATCTGGCTAGTTCAATAGGTCTGAAAAACACAGGAAACCAATTTTGGAATTTAACACCTGCAGAATTAGTAGAAGATACAATACTACAGGGACAAGGTCTTCTTTCAGATACTGGAGCCTTAGCAATCGATACTGGTGAATTCACCGGACGCTCACCACAAGACAGATTTATAGTAGAGGACGACATCACCAAGGACTCAGTTTGGTGGGGAGGAATCAACAAAGGAATAAGCGAAGCGCATTTTGATACGATTTATGAGCGCATGCAAGCATATCTTTCCGGAAGAGATTTGTACGTTCGAGATTCATATGCCTGTGCGGATGATGATTTTAGAATGAACATTAGGGTAATTACAGAGCTTCCATGGTCAAATATGTTTGCTTATAATATGTTTTTGCGCCCTGAAAATGACGAGCTAGAAAACTTCTTACCAGATTGGCACATCGTGTGTGCTCCTGGTTTTTATGCAGACCCCGAAATTGATGGAACGAGACAGCATAATTTTGCTGTTTTGAATTTTTCTAAAAAAATGATTCTAATCGGCGGTACCGGATATACAGGTGAAATTAAAAAAGGAATCTTTTCTGTGCTCAACTTTATTTTACCTCACGACAGAAATGTGTTATCTATGCATTGTTCTGCAAACATAGGTAAACAGGGAGATACGGCTATATTTTTCGGTTTGTCGGGAACAGGCAAGACAACCTTGTCTTCAGACCCGCAGAGAGCATTAATCGGTGACGATGAGCACGGTTGGAGTAATGAGACGGTTTTTAATTTTGAAGGCGGATGCTATGCGAAAACAATAGACCTCTCTCGTGGTAAAGAGCCTCAGATTTATGATGCTATCAAATTTGGTGCGTTGTTAGAGAATATTGGTTTTGAAAACGAAAGTTCAACACCTGATTATACAGACGGATCAATAACAGAAAACACGCGTGTATCTTATCCGATTCATCATATCGATAATGTTGTTTTGCCTTCAAAAGGCGGTGCACCAAAGAATATATTCTTTTTGACGGCTGATGCTTTTGGTGTTATCCCACCGATATCTAGGTTAACTACTGAGCAGGCTATGTATCACTTCATGTCTGGATACACTGCTAAAGTAGCAGGAACGGAGGTTGGTATAACAGAGCCGACTACTACCTTTTCGGCATGTTTTGGTGCTGCATTTTTACCGTTGCATCCTGCAAAGTATGCGAAACTATTGGGAGAAAAACTTTCAGGTGCTGATACCAAAGTATGGTTAGTGAATACTGGGTGGTCTGGTGGAAGCTATGGTGTTGGAAGTCGAATTAAGCTATCTTACACTCGGGCGATGATCACTGCGGCGCTTGAAGGTCAGCTTGATGAAAATGCTTTTGATACTTTGCCTGTCTTCGAGTTGGCTTATCCTACGAGTTGTCCTAATGTTCCTGACGAGATTTTGAATCCTAAACAGACTTGGGCTGATTCTGCTGCTTACGATGACACTGCTGCGAATCTTGCATCCAAGTTCGTGGAGAATTTTGAAACATTTAAAGCTGAGACAGATCCTGCAATTTTAGCAGCAGCGCCTAAAATATTGGTGTAAAACGACTACATGAGCTTCTTTTAATTTAAAGCCCTCACAAGAGGGCTTTTTTAGTGTGTCTACATTTTTAATTTCGAGGATTATTCTTTAGATTTTTAACCATAAAAAAAGCCCTCTTCTGAGGGCTCTTCAATGTTATCAAAAAGATAGTCTATTATCTCTTTGCTAGTGTTTCAGAGGAAACACTTAATTTTTTTCTTCCTTTTTTTCTTCGCGCAGCGAGTACTCGTCTTCCGTTTTTAGTTGCCATTCTGCTTCTAAAGCCGTGCTTATTTCTTCTTTTTCTTAACGAAGGTTGAAACGTTCTTTTCATTTCTTTAATTTCAAATTAATGTTCATTTGAGGACTGCAAAGATAGGTTTTTTTTATAGAATACAAATGTATCGAAGAAAAATATTTAAAAAAAAGCAATACTCGTTGAAACCATTATTTTTGTAGTTGAAAAATCAGACTCATTTTTGGGACAACTCTCCATGGAAGATAAACAAAGGTTTCAATCAAAAATTTCACTTATTTACTTTATTCGCCCATATTTATGGTGGTATCTAGTTGGTTGGGTTTTTCTTTTTCTGTCGTCCTCAGCTGGATTGGTCTTTCCCTATTTAATGGGTAAACTTTTGGGTTCTACAACGACTAATACATCTGTTTCGAAGGACAGTATCGAACTCTTGACTTTTGACAATGCTACGGATGTGGCATTCGCCTTATTTATTCTATTTGCATTTCAGGCTGTGTTCTCTTTTGTTCGCGTCGTTATTTTTAATAATGTCACCGAAAACACGTTGCGTGATATTCGCGATGCAGCCTTCAAGAAAATGGTTTATATGCCAATGAATTTTTTTGATATCAACAAGGTTGGTGAGTTAACGAGTAGGGTCTCGTCGGATATTACCCAAATTCAAGAAACACTTCGTACGACCATAGCTGAGTTTTTTCGACAGGTCATTATTATTTTAGGAGGTGTGGCCTTCTTATTTATGATTTCATGGAAGCTAGCCCTAATAATGCTTGGGACTGTTCCTATTATGGCTATTCTAGCTGTTCTTTTTGGAAGGTTTATTCGTAAATTAAGCAAGCAGGCACAGGATTATGCAGCGGAGTCAAATTCTATCATTGAAGAAACCTTATCTGGAATTTCAAATGTCAAGGCTTTTACTTTTGAACGTTTTTCTATTTCAAATTATGGCAAGAAAACAAAAGAGATTAGAAACTTAAATGTAAAGAGTGGTATTTGGCGAGGTTTGTTTGTTTCATTTATCATCTTTTGCTTGTTTGGGGCCATTGTTTTTATTGTTTGGCAGGGATTGTTAATGACTCAAGGCACTCAGCCCGAGCTTTCAAACGAAGGGTTTTATCAATTTGTACTTTTCACAATTATGATGGGTGCTAGTGTGGGATCACTACCGGATTTATATGCGAATATCCAGAAGACACGAGGTGCAATTGAAAATCTTATGGAGATTCTCAATGATCAAGAGGAGACGCAAATAAAATCAGGTAGACACGCAACAGGAATAGATGGTTCTATTTCTTTTAATCATGTTAATTTTCGCTATGCACAAAGGGATGATGTGGAAGTTCTACGAGATGTTTCTTTTGATATTTTTAAGAACGATCGCGTCGCACTGGTGGGTTCAAGTGGTTCTGGTAAAACAACCATAGCCAGTCTAATATTAAATTTCTATTCAGTATCAGATGGCGTTATCAAAATGAACAACAAATCTATTGAGGAGTTCGATTTAAATTATTTACGTGAAAATATGGCATATGTACCTCAGGATGTGCTCTTATTTTCCGGAAGTATATTTGAGAATATTCAATTTGGAAATCCAAGTGCTTCGAAAGATGAAGTTGTAGATGCCGCAAAAAAAGCCAATGCTTGGGAATTTATTCAGACTTTTCCAGATGCTTTAGATACGGAGGTCGGTGACCGTGGAATACAACTTTCAGGTGGTCAAAAACAGCGTATAGCCATCGCGAGAGCTATTTTAAAGAACCCGACTATTCTGATTTTAGATGAAGCAACATCAGCACTTGATTCTGTCTCTGAGAAGCTGGTTCAAGAGGCTTTAGACCTTCTGATGAAGGACCGAACTTCAATTGTTATTGCCCATCGACTTTCTACGATTAAAAAAGCAGATATGATCTTAGTCCTTGAAAATGGAGTGGTTGCTGAATCAGGGAAGCATAAGGAATTGATGTCAAATAACGGCGTTTATGCCAATCTTGTTGAGATGCAGCAGCTCGATGCTTAATTTACTGCAAGGTTTATTTATTAATTTTAGAAAAATTTTATCATGAAAAAATTTATCCTCCTTACTATTCTATTTGTAGTTTCAAATCTATTTGCGCAAGAAACTCCTTCCTTAAAATCTCTTTTAGGTCATGAAATCGGTAAAGCCTTTACAAGGCATCATGAGGTAATTTCTTTTTATGAGAACCTTCATAATGCCTTTGAGAATGAAAGTAAAATACTAGAATATGGAGAAACTAATGAAGGCCGCAAGCTCATTCTGTTTTTTTTGGGTAGTGAAGAAAATATTAAACGATTAGATGAATTAAGAAAAACGCACCTTTTAAGAGATAATAGCGCCAAACTACCCATTATTTGGTTGAGCTATAATGTACACGGAAACGAAAGTTCAGCTACTGAATCATCAATTCAAACGGCATACAAGCTTTTAACAGAGCATAAGGAGTGGTTGAAAGAATCTATTGTAATTATTGACCCTTGTCTTAATCCTGACGGAAGAGATCGTTATGTCAATTTCTTCAAACAATATGCGTCCACTGCTGAAAACATAGATCCTTCTTCAATAGAACATAAAGAGCCTTGGCCAGGAGGACGGTTTAATCACTATTTATTTGACCTTAATCGCGATTGGGCATGGCTCACGCAAGTTGAAAGTCAACAAAGAATAAAGGTCTATAATGAATGGTTACCACATGTCCATGTTGATTTTCATGAACAAGGATACAACGAGCCTTATTATTTTCCGCCAGCAGCTGAACCATTCCATGAAATTATTACAGATTGGCAAAGAGAATTTCAGGAGAGAATTGGAAAAAATCATGCAAAGTACTTTGACCAAAAAGGTTGGTTATATTTCTCGAAAGAAATTTTTGATTTACTATACCCAAGCTATGGTGATACCTATCCCATGTATAACGGCGCAATTGGCATGACCTATGAGCAGGCGGGTAGTGGAAGGGCCGGTAAGAGCGTCCGTACAAATTTAGGGGATACTTTAACCCTTAAGGACCGTATAGATCATCACGTTACAACTGGACTATCAACGGTTGAGGTTAGCCTTCAAAATAAAGAGGAGCTCATTGAAAATTATAATATGTTTAGCCTGAATAGAAAATATAAGTATGATCATTATATACTTCGGGGAGCAAATGATAAACTTCAAAAGATCACCAACTTATTGCGGGCTCATGATATTGAATTTGGGCATATTGCAAATGAAGGCGTTGCTAAGGCTTGGTCGTTTGAAAGACAGACGCAAGAGTCTTTGAAATATAAAACAAGTGATGTAGTGGTTTCGACAAATCAGCTCAAAGGGCCTATGATAGAGGTACTTTTCGAACCGAAAACCTACCTTTCTGATTCTTTAACATACGACATTACGGCTTGGTCTTTACCTTATGCCTACGGATTAGATGCCCATGGGTTTAAAGGTGAACTAGAAGTGGCTGTAGATTGGTCTCAGAATTTTGTGCGGAATCCGATGCCAAATTGTTACGCTTATTTGTGCAAATGGAATTCTATGAATTCAGCTGCATTTTTGCAATCAATTCTTTCACAGAACATCGCAGTAAAAGTGGCTGAAAAGGAGTTTCAGATTGAGAATGAGGTATTCCCAGTTGGTACGCTTGTAATTCCTAGAGGGATTAATAAAGACATCTCTGATTTTGATCAAATTCTGAAGACAGCTGCAAATAAATCATTGATTGATATACATCCTGTAGCTTCTGGTTACGTGTCAAAGGGGAAGGATTTCGGTTCATCTTCATACAATGAAATATTCCTTCCTCAGGTAGGAGTACTTTCAGGCGGGGACTTATCTCCGCTGAATACAGGTGAAATATGGCATTTCTTTGAAAAAGAATTGGCTTTACCGTTTCGAATGTTTCGGGTATCTGAATTAAGTCGAATTGATGAACTTGATATAATCGTTCTGCCGGAAGGAGAGCTTTCTGCTAACCAGCTAGGTCAGCTTATGCCGTGGATAGAGAATGGCGGTCGTTTGATCATTTTTGGCGACGCTGCCTACAATTTCGTTGCCGATTTTGATATTTCGGTAAAAGATGTTGAAGACGATTATTCAGCTACGGAAAGAGAGGAGTTAAGTGGTCTCATTACGGGAGCGATCTATAAATGCGACTTGCTCGCTAAATCTAGTCCGCTCACTTTCGGTTATGAAGGGTATTATTCATTGCGACAATCAGCATCTAACTTTAGCTTGAAAAATGGAAATACGGTTTTATCGCTTCCGGAAAATGCTCAGCAAGTTTCGGGATTTGTTGGCTCGAAGGCTAGAGGGAAT
>NYTQ01000160.1 GCA_002683585.1 Cryomorphaceae bacterium | reverse complement strand
TCCACCACAAATAAAAAGTATTCCTTTTGTATTCACTTGAATCATTTTTTGTTCAGGATGCTTTCTTCCTCCTTGCGGCGGGACATTTATTTCGGACCCTTCAAGTAGCTTTAGCAGTGCTTGTTGAACCCCTTCTCCAGAAACATCTCGCGTTATAGAAGGGTTATCATCCTTACGTGCAATTTTATCAATTTCATCGATAAAAACAATCCCTTTTTCAGCAGCCTCTACATCATAGTCAGCCACCTGTAGCAGGCGAGAAAGTACACTCTCAACATCTTCGCCAACATATCCCGCTTGAGTGAGAACCGTAGCATCTGCAATACAAAATGGAACATTGAGTAGCTTTGCAATTGTTTTCGCAAGTAGTGTTTTTCCAGTTCCGGTTCGACCAACTAAAACTACATTCGACTTCTCAATTTCAATTTCATCTGAAGTATCAGCATTTAATCTTTTGTAGTGGTTGTAAACAGCAACAGAGAGTACTTTTTTCGCCTCATCTTGCCCAATGACATATTCATCTAGCTCTGCTTTTATCTCTTTTGGGAACTTAACATCAAGTTTCTTCTTCGTGCTCACTGATTTTTCGTTTGAATTAGAAAATTCTTCTGCTACAATCTGATTTGCTTGTTTTGCACAGTTTTCACAAATGTGACCTGTAACACCAGCAATTAAGATTTTCACTTCTTCTCTCGGAAGACCACAAAATGAACAAGATGTTTTTTGGGTCGCCATTTATTTCGGGTTGCGCAATAGAATTTCATCTACCATACCATATGCTTTTGCCTCTGGTGCTGTCATCCAATAGTCTCTATCAGAATCCTCCCATACTTTGTCATAGGTTTGTTTCGAATGCGTTGCAATAATGTCATAAAGCTCTTTTTTCAGCTTCTGAATTTCGCGGGCAGTGATTTCAATATCACTTGCTTGTCCTTGTGCTCCACCCAAAGGTTGGTGAATCATAACGCGTGAGTGTTTCAATGCACTCCTTTTACCATCTGCACCTGCACAAAGTAAAACGGCCCCCATAGAGGCTGCCATTCCGGTGCATATTGTAGCTACATCCGGTCTGATGTATTGCATGGTATCGTATATACCTAGTCCCGCATAAACTGAACCGCCCGGTGAATTAAGGTAAATCTGAATGTCTTTTTTCGCGTCTACGGACTCGAGAAACAAAAGCTGAGCATTAATAATGTTTGCGACCTGGTCATTGATTCCCGTGCCTAAAAATATAATTCGATCCATCATCAGTCGAGAGAATACATCCATTTGTGTCATGTTTAATGAACGCTCCTCGATTATGTATGGCGTAAGTGAAGACTCAATGTAATGGTCCACAAACGTACTATTGATACCCATATGCTTTGTTGCATATTTTCTAAATTCAGTTCCCTCTTTCATTTCTTGTTTTGTAATATATTCGGCTAAAATAATGAATATCGGTTGATTTAGTCTCTATTTTTCTAATTTTAAAAAGTGATTCATCCACACGATATTTCAGATAAGCGCATTGGTATTTCAGTTCTGAACTGGGGTTTGGGTCATGTTACCCGAAGTATCCCGATTATTGAGTCATTATGTCGACAAAATAACGAGTTGTTTATATTTTGTAATGACCACCAAAAGCTCATATTTAGTCAATACCTTAAAGATGTCAGTTTTGTCTACCACCCAGGATATCCGTTTAAGTTTAACGGGAAAGGTCGTTTCAAAATAGATTTATTGCTTACTTCGAGAAAGCTATATACATACTTGAAATCCGAAAAGCAACTTTCTCATACCTACGTTGAAAAATACAAGTTGGATATGCTTATTTCAGATCAGCGCTATGGATTTATTAGTAACGTCCCGTCAATATTTATTACGCATCAGCTTCAGTTTCCTGTTCGGGGTATTTACAAGCTCGGAAACCTTATTCAGCGACAACAGATTTCCAAGTTTAGCTCAATTTGGATCATGGACAATGAGCACGAGCGATATGCGGGAAAATTATCTGAGAACGTAAATTATAAGAAATCCTTATACATAGGTTGTCATTCTCGCTTTCAATCTGTAGCTAAGCATTCGAAAAAAGAAGTAAAAGGAATTTTAGTTTTTAATGGTCCAGAGGTATACGCGCAAATCTTGTTGGATACATTTCTGCCACAAATTAAAAATGGTGAAATAGAAAGAATAGTAGGTTCTGAATCTATTCGTTCTTTATTAGTGAAACAAAATATAAAAACACCTTTTTTTGCGAGTACTGATATGTCATCAATTGACGCTCTTTTTACAACGACATCAAAGGTTTTTGGTTTTTTTGGCTATACTACACTTATGGATTGTCTTGAGCTTGGTTGTGATTATAACTTAATTCCAACACCAGGACAGGACGAGCAGATTTACCTTTCTAAAAGGCATAAAAAAAGCCTCTAGAAGAGGCTTTTGATATTTAATATTTTTTGTGCTTTACTTTACAAGAGCCTGGAATGCTGCATCTTCAAAGAATTTTACAAACTCACGGTCTTTCCCTGCTTTTGCTTTAAAGCTTGCATCTTCTGCAATGGCCAATTTAAGTTTGGCAACAACATCGCTTGCTCCTGTTCCTCCTCTTGCTGCCATAATAGCCGCTAAATAAAGACCATCTGCATCGTTCTTGTCATCACTCTCTGCTAATGTAACCTCTGCCGATGACAGATCTCCTTGAAGCATTTGCGCTAGTGCTTTGTTGAAAGTATTTCCTGAAATATTTCCTTCAGCTGTAGAATATGCACCGTCCAATATATCTAAACCTGCAGAATTTGCTTTCACTGCACTCATTTTGTCTGCATCCATTCCTTTTGCTTTACCGAAAAGCTCTCTACTTTTCTCACGGTCACCCTCAATCATTGATATAGCCGCTAGATTATTCATTACCTCTCCCGATGCATTCAGGTTAGCAGATGCTTCAAAGTTCGCTTTTGCGTTTGGCATATCATTTTGAACATAGTAAAGTGAACCAAGGTTGTTGTAGACGCGGCTGTCATTCATTTTTTCTGCAACGGCAGCATAAAGTGCTATACGTGAGTTTAAATCTTTCAACAATGTTTCACCAGTAAATAGAACTTCTTCCACAGTAAGTGTATCCGTATTATTCGTAGCAAAGGCAATCATCTCTTCATCAGTTAGACCGCTTTCTTTATAATTGACAGTAATTACTGCTCTACGAATGTTTGGGAAAACGTCTTTTTCTAGCTGAGTGTATGACTTTCCTAAACGAACCATTTCAGCTTCTCTTTTTTCAGGGTCTTTTTCCATTTCTAACACACGAATGAAAAGGTTTTTGTCTCCTTCTGAAATAGATTCTGTCGCAGCCAATTGTTTTTTAAATTCTTCAAAATCCTCACCCAAACCTTTCTGATCGTATGTTGCGATATCTGTGTAAGCTTCAAGCTTCGCTCTCGTCATCAATTTTGAAAAGGCTTTTGCAGCGCTTTCAACACGCTCTGTCGATAAGTCCCCGTTTTTGGCGAATTCACCATCAGGAGAAGCATATCCTCTTATAGATATGGATTGGATTTCAAGTTTCTCGTTTTCTTGTGAAGCGGCAATCCATGAAACTAAATCAACAATATCATTATCCTTTAGCTCTTTTGATTTAACCAAAGACTTTCCTTTGTTGTAATTGATTACTGCGCTTACGCTTTTGTCAACAACCCTTACGAGCTCATCGCTTTGCGAACACATTTCGCACGTCATTCTGGCAAGAAGTGGTGTAACTATAGTCGCGTCAGCTATTTTCGCTGATGGTAGTTCACCTTTTTCTTTAGATTTTGATCCTTTGTAGATTTTACCTGTTAATACTAAATCAGCTGCCTCAAGAGATGGGTCATACGCCAATGAAGTTTCAAATGTCGCTGTTCCTCCTGGTTTAAAAACAATTGTTTTTCCATTTCCTTGGATTTTTTCACCTTGAATGGTCCAAACGCCTAAAGCTTTGTTACCTAGTTTGGGTGTGATTTCAGCTTTAACACTTTTACTAATTCCTTTTTCCGGTACATTAACCGTTACTGAGAATTTAATACTGTCTCCATGCATTTCTAGGGGGCTCGGGGTAACTGTATAGTCCAAATCCTTGAGAAGGGTACAACTTGAGAGAATCAAAAATGAGATAAAAAATCCCATAAATGCTTTGAAAGAATTGCTTTTCATAATAGTTTATAATTGTAAAATATTCTGCAAAGTTAATAAGATTAACTGAAGCGACAATTTATGTTGTGTAATCTTTAATTTATTTCTCCATATTTTAGTTGGATGCTTGAAATCTTTCTCTCGGATCCGTTAAGAAA
This sequence comes from Cryomorphaceae bacterium, assembly GCA_002683585.1. The sequence goes on along the minus strand of NYTQ01000160.1, from coordinate 2,643 downwards.
TTCAGTTCTTTTAAGGGAATTAAGACAAAGTCTCGTTCGTGGTATTTTGGATGAGGAACCTTCAATCCATCTTCATCTACAATCTGATCTCGGTAAAAAATAATATCAATATCAATGATCCGGTCCTCGTAGCCCTCTGTTGTTCTTTTACGTCCCATGGATTGCTCAATCAAATGAATCTTATTCAAAACTTCTCGGCATTGGTAGGTTGTTTCAATGGCTATACATGAATTGATAAAATCGTTTTTGGAGTCAAACCCTTGAGATGGATTTTCATATAAGGCAGAAGATTGCAAGATTTTCCCGATATATTTTTCCACATAACGATAAGCCAAGGTTAGGTTTTCTCTTCTTTTACCCATATTTGAACCTAGAGATAAAACAACTTTATTCAATTCTTTCTCCATGAAAATGTATTCAGCATCACGTTAAGGTCCTCCTTGATATAGGCAAGTACGTTTCTCAAGGAATCATAATTAGGAACGCAATTTAAGATGACCTCTCCTCTGAGAAAATTTCTAGAGGAGTCTGTTAAGTAAAATTGATAATTCGTTGCTACATCTCCTTTTAGCTCAAATAGCGTTCCGTAAACGCTATTTTTTCGATCTATGATTTGGTCAAAATCAATTTGATCTGCCTTTATTTTATGAAAATCAACTTCCTTATTTGAAAAGTTAATGAGGCTCGGTAGCGAGTCTTTGTCCTCTATTTTTTTATAGAACAGGTTGATAGCTCCATTCAGTGCTCTTCCCATGTAGATTTCCTGTTCACAATAATTACTATCACAATTTACGGGGCTTTTAAGTGTATATAAATCTGAGATATTAAAGTCAAAAGGAGCCTCGAAAGTCTCCTTGTGATAGCTATGGGCTGGTAGCTTTGCTTTTAAGTAGGTTGGAGGTTTAGGCATAGGAGCATTATCTTCACAAGACACCAAAACCAAAAGAAAGATTGACAGTAAGAATTTGAAATACCTAATCATGGTTATTCGTGATTACTTTTAATGTTTTAATGCGTCTCTTGTCGGAAGATTCTACAACAATCTTACATTTTTCAACTTCAATGAATTCATTATTCTTTAAAATCCTTCCTGCTTGCTCAATCACAAAGCCACCGATTGTTTCGGCTTCTCCTTTAATTTTTTCAAAGGCTTCGGATTCAATTTTCGATGCTTTATAAAAATCCATGAGTGAAGTGCGGCCTTCAAAAATGTAAACACCATCATCAATTCTTGAATAAACCAATTCTTCCTCATCAAATTCATCAGTGATTTCACCTACAATTTCCTCTAAGATATCTTCTAGGGTGACAATTCCTGATGCTCCACCATATTCATCAACTACGATTGAGAGGTGCATTTTCTTCGTTTTAAATTCTTGAAGTAAATCATTGATTTTTTTATTCTCAGGAATGAAAAAAGGTTTTCGAAGGGTGCTGAGCCAATTGAATTGGTCATTTTGATTCAAAAAAGGCAAAAGATCTTTGATATAGAGAATTCCGATTACGCGATCTGCTGTTTCCTTATACACTGGTATCCTCGAAAATCCGCAGTCTAAAATAAAGGCTTTAATTTCACTGAACTTCATCTCTGCATCAACAGCAGAAACTTCAATTCGAGGTTTCATAATTTGAGAAGCCTCTGTTTTTCCAAATTTCACAATTCCTTCAAGGATATTATGTTCATCATCAAGGGACTCCTCTTTGGTTATCGCCACAGCCTGCTCTAGATCTGAAGAAGATAAATTCACCTTTCCTTTTTTGCTTTGGTCAAAAAGTCGTGAGCTTTTGACCAATGCTCGAACGAGAAATGAAAAAGGAGGTGTTTTTTTGATTATCATGATCGGAGTACTCATCAGTCTCGAGACAAGAGTTGCGTTTTTAACAGCGAAAATCTTCGGTATAACCTCACCCCAAATCAGGATTATAAGCGTAATACCTACAACCTCTAAAAAGAAGCGAAGGTAGTTATCAGCCATCGGGAAATAATAGTTAATGAGGTAGCTTGATAAAATAATGATCCCAACATTTACAAAATTATTTGCGATGAGCAGAGCGGCTAAGAGCTCCTGAGGGTGCTTCAGCAATGTTAAAATTTTATTTTCACTGTTCGTGGTATCTTCCGCCAAGGTTTCTGTGTCTTTTGGAGAAAGAGAAAAGAAGGCTGATTCAGCACCTGAAAATAAAGCGGAAAGTAATAGAAGCATCAAGATGACCGTGCTCAAAATAAGTACGGTGCTATCCAATTGCATGGCCTGAATAAATAAGGGAGGAGGTTCTGCGTTGTTCATTAAAATGGAAGTGAATCGTCTGTTTGATTGTCTAAATCTTCAATTTTAGAAGTGATTTTATTTGCGTTGTCTGCGGTGTAGGAATGTGTTGATTTTTCTTTCGGCTCCATTTTAGAGAGGATCGTAAGTACATCGGCGACAACATCCACATTATAGCGCTGTTGGCCATCTTTGTCTGTCCAAGCTCTTTTTTTTAGCTTGCCTTCTACATATACCTTCATTCCTTTTTTGAGAAATTTCTCGCTTACCTCAGCTAGGCCACGCCATGTAACGATATCATGCCAATCGGTATTTTCAATGCGTTTGCCCGAAAGTTTGTCTGTGTATTGTTCGGATGTAGCTAATGAGAATCGCG
>NYTQ01000159.1 GCA_002683585.1 Cryomorphaceae bacterium | reverse complement strand
GCAAAGAGTCCAACGCCATTGACCCATACTATTAGAATACCAAAGATTGATCTTCATGGAACCTCTAGATTTAAAGGGGGCATTCCACCCCCCAGAACTACTTGGTTAACAAGGCTAGTTTAACCCCGATCTCCCATTTAGGCAGTCGCGAGTTCGCGAGTGCGGGAGAATGCAACGATGTTATTCGCTGCGGTGTCAGATGTTTTTGCATCTATGGTTTGCTTATCCAAGCAGGTTTCAGTCACATTCCGTGTACCCTGTCGAAACCATGGCACCCCCAAGTAATGGAGGTGAGGGGAATCGAACCCCTGTCCAGAATGTCGATGATGCAACCTATTCCACAAAAGTGGAAAGCCCACAGTCGGATTTGAACCAACGACCTACGCTTTACAAAAGCGTTGCTCTACCACTGAGCTATGTGGGCAGGAAACAGGATGCCACTCATTTAAAACATCCTGATACCAATAATATAGACTAGAAAAGGTTAGATGTCAACAGGTCTTGGAGGAGGACTTTTAAGACCAGAGTTGTGAAGTCTTTTGATTGCTTTGGATAATTCTGGAGTTTCATCCCATTGCCAAATTTCTTCGCGTCCTTTTTTATCTACTTTTTTGAACTTTTTAGTACTCATTTTCCGTCTCCAATAGTAATATCAAGAATTCGGTCAATTTTAAATGTGTTAGAACGTGCATCAACTTCAACGGCATCCATTCGTTGTTCCAAACTTTTTAGTCTGGTAATAATATCACCAACCGCTTCGCCAATATAATCAATATTATCTAGCAAAAGCTCATTACCATACTTTGCGTTGGGTTCACTTCTAATTACGTTTTCTTCTTCCATTTTAGCCTCCATAGTTCATGTAGATGTTGCCTGAGATTGTACTGCCAATATTACCACTATTTACGAAATGAAGCAACATTGACGGGAAGATGATAATACTTCCTGGGCCCAGATCTGGTTTATAATCTGGTGCAAAAGCATGACAGTTCATGCCATACTTCTCCTGAATAACAGCGAGTGAGGGATTTAAGAAAGAGGTTTTAGAGTTCACTGTTTCGTAAATGATAAAGCTCCATTGACATCTTGGATGGATGTGTGGATCTTGATAATCATTCTCATCATATATATTCCTCCATATATGAGAAATATGAGGATTTGGGGCTATTAAACCTTCAACACCAAGATTCCTATCAATGACACTGGTTAGATGATTCATAGCATCATCACTAATATCTAGTTTGGAATTAAATGATGATGGAGTATTTGAATCCCAAGTTTCTACAATCTCCGCATCTTCACATTGAGGAATTTTGAATAGTTCAAGATCTATCGTATCTTCAAAGATTGGAATAGCAAAAATTTCTTTTTTCATTATTTGGATGGTAAAGGATCCCTTCGCATAGTCTTATAAACTAAAGTTGCTCTGAGTCCCCTATAATATTCTCCATTTGGTGGAGCACCTCTATGTGGAATGTTGCCTTTGAAAAAGCATACTCTTCCTGGTTTTGGTAAAACCTCTACAGTTTCCCCATTATGTTCGATAATAGTTGGACCACCCCATTCGGGTTCCCATCTTTTATTTACATAATAGATCCAGCTCAATCCATTATCACAACTACAATCTTGATGAATAGTTGTATCATGAATATATTGTTGTCCATTGACTAGGACTTCTCCTAATTCAAGTTCAAAATTAATAGAACCCACAACTGCATTATACAACATTTCGTAGGCAGTGTCACTTGCAGACTCAGATCTTGCAGGAAAAATTGATTGTTTGAAACAGGGAACTTCAAAATTGAAGTCAGCACCTTTATCATAATCCCAATCTGGTGTACCATCTTCATTATCTTTACGTCCACTACAAAGACCATATTGCCATCCAAATCCATGCAATATAGTTTTATCCATGTGATGAATAAACCACCACGGAAATAGATTATCAATTACGTAAATTTCGTCTTGTGATAGATCGTACTGTGAAAAATTTAAAGGTTCTCTAGAGCAGTCAATATGTATCATAGTTCTTCATTCACATCTATAATTTCGGAAACAGGCACTTCGTGCATACCACCAATAAGATACCAGTGATCACCCTCTCTTTCTCCAAGGTACATTAATTCTTTATCTGAAAAAGTATTCTCTCGCAACATTGCTTGCAATTGAAGATGTTTCAGTTCATCATCTGAAGGAGCATTCATAAAAAATAATATGAGAGTATAGTATATATCTGGTGATTAGATCCCTACATCATCCCAATCAAAGTCCTCAAGAGTCTTTGCTTGGTCTTTTTGCTTCTGTCTCTTATCATTAACGAAAGCAATACCTTGCAACATTCCCCAAGCCGTAGTTTCTTCTTCTGTTCTCAACTCTCTGACAATTTTAGTTCCATCAAGATATTTGTTAATCTTGGGAGTATTTTCAGAAATTTTAGCAGACATCTCACTTTCTCTACTTGAAATTGCACTGGTAAGATCACCACAACCAGTAAGACTTGGATTATTTGGACTAACAGCAGTAGTTCCCATAATAGCTGACGGTTCTGTTCCCCCAACTCCAACTGTGAGAGTTTGTCCCTCTACTGCATATGTTGCAGTTGCATACGAGTAAGTGTATGGAATCCCACCGCTGGCTGGATCTCCCCCATCACCATCCCGATCAACATCTTGGAGTGTTGGCCAAGAGGAAGCACCTACCCAATACTCAGCAAATCCTGCACCAACTGGAGGTTCCTCTTCTTCTCGAACTTCATGCCATTTTTTTGTTTGCTTTGGATCTCCATTATTAATCAAATCGATCTTATGACCCTTACCAATTCCACTTCCATCAGCAATTCCAATTTCTACTGGATCGATGGGGTTTTTAGTAGATTCAAACACTAGATCTCGATTATCGGGGCCCCTAACAACAAGAAAAGAAGCATGAGAAGCACCAATTGAAGTTTGTGTATCGAAAAATATCGCAGGGTAAGCTGCTATCTTACCTATGGAAAATATATTAGACGATGTAGTACCTAAAGAAACATTACTCATTACAGCAAAATCAATGCTCACATTGTTACTATAACCACCAGCAAGATCGAGACTAGCAACTGATGTGCCAAAAGACTCAATGACAGTTCCAGCAGGAAAGAAATCCGAAAAGATGACATCTCCTATAGCAAATTGTGACATTTTTCCTGATGTGGCATCGCTATAAACTTTATTGTCTGCACCCGTACAAAATCCACTTACGTTTACCCTTACCTTTGGATAATTTGCCGTTCCTAATCCAGTAACAATTGGAAGGTTACCTGTTTGGAAAACAACAGGATCTTCCAAATCATCAGTAAGAATATCACCAACTTTAACAATAGCTCGTGATGATGTTTGTACTCCAGTATAGTCGGATCCATTGGAATCAAATATAACAAGGACACTTGTTAATGGGTCGATACTAGCATCTTGAATCTCATCAATTACATTAGAACCGTACTCTCTATTCTTAGGATACCTATAATACTTACAACCATAATAATTTAGTTGTTCACGTTGAGCTGGGTCCTTTACAACCTTCCAAGTTTGAATTTCTTCCTCGATATCCCAGATAGAAACTGTATCTGTTGCTTGAAGTTGCCAAATCAATGGACTTAAACAACCAGCTGTAATTCTTGCATCATATGCATCTTTAACCGCAGTAATAGTAGTATTAATCTCACTAACTAGAGGAACAGTTTTCTGATCCAAAGCATTTATTAGTTCGTCATACTCATCAGCGATAGCATCAGCAATGGCAAGTTGCTCAGTCATTGCCTCCACTTGGGATTTTGCTTGCCTTCGTTGCTGTCGCAACCTTTTAGCCATTGCGGCGGGATCTGCTTTCATTATCCATTTACTCCTTTTCTATAATCATAGTTATATCCAACAATAGATCTCTGGGAATTATCGCCTGGATAATCTTCAATCTTCCCTTCATATTCAACATATAACTTTTCGAGATCTTTTCTTTCACCAAAAATTGTGTAATAATAATTGAAGTGAATTCCCCCGCCGATATTAATTACACCACCATTATAATCAACCGACTCTACGTATAGATTTTGGTTTTCTCCAATAGGAGTTAAATTAACAGTGATAGAATCCTCATGTACTAGACCTTTCCAGTATTCTGGTAGTTGAATTACATTAGATTCGGATTTACCGCGATGATATACAGCAACTTCTGGACCTTCAATGCAAGTATGAGCAAGTCTCCAACCTTTTTTAGTTGGGTGATGCATGTCAAATCCCTTACCAGGAGATATCATTGCAGCAGCAATCTTAGCATCTAGCCATGCACAGCTAATGACACCAGCAACATTGAGTATTCCATTGACATTATCTGCACCATTTTGCACTTTCACTGAATTACCAACTTTCAATGCATTGGCAATATCAACACCATTCTTAAGACTCAACGCATTCTTAATTGTAGTACCAAGTTTAGTTGTAAGACCAGTAAAGGTACTAACTGCTTGAACATTAAAAACACCAAAAATATTTGTAAGTCCAAGTACTTCTAATGATGCAGGAACTGATATCCCAATTGGAGGACCAATCATTACTGTAGCTCGTGGAGCCCCAACAGTTCCATTTGCACCGAAATATGCTGGTCCATTACAAACTAATGTACCAGGAAATAATCTTGAAGAAGCGTCTAGGAAGGAAACGTCTAATGCCCCGATGATAACCTTATCACCGAACATTCCTATCGAACCAGTAACTGCCATTAGAAGAAGTCCTTAAATTTATCTAGAAACTTGAGGACACCTCCCAAGAAACTACCCTGGAAAATATCTGTCATAGTTCCACCTTCATTTGAAACTGATCCTGTATTTTCAACAAAAGTTGCCCCTAATGATAAGTTGTTACTTCCAAGGATATTTACATTAGTTCCTTTGATATGACAAACAGCACCTTTAATGTAGACATGTTTACCAGAGACCAAAGTAATTTCTCCAGAACCATCTTCAGCAGATAATCGAATATTTCTACCCTTAAGAATAATATCACCATCTTGAGCATCAATCAAAATATGACCAGAACCAGCTGTTAGGATCTTAGCATAATCATCTTCTGTTGTTTTTTTATACCCACACAGTTCATATGAGGTTCCATTACATATGGATTTGTAATATCCATCTTTATAATATGTAAATCCTTGAGATTCATCAGTAATCATGGAAAGGTCACTAGTCTTCCCCTTTAACTCACCCGAATCGATCAATATCCCAGATTCGATTCGGAATCCAGGATAATTTCTAAAATATTCTTTAGAGGTTGGTTTTTGTGTGCTCATTAAATACAGTCGATAACTTTGATTACAAGATTTTGGTTTATTTCACGTTCACCAGTATCTTTTGTGGTATTAGGCGAATATGCTAAAACGGGGCGTATTTTTCCTCCCGTGCCAGTATTTGTATTTATTACGATTTCTGGGAGCTTTGTAAATCTATGATCACAGTCTTTTAAATCAACACCAAGGATTGATCCAGACGGACTTAGCTTCAAAGTAAAGAAACATTCACTTCCAACACCAACACGATCGTCAGCGGTATATCCAATTCCAGGTCCTATGATTTTGAAATCTGTAAATATTCCCACTGGTGGATCTGAGGGACCTGAAGAACCTTTTGTGGAGAAATTGTAACTACTAGTTCCAGCAATACCAGCAAACTTATTGCCTGCAGCATCAGAAACCGATCCTCTATCAATATTGACAAAATAATCTGTTGATGACTTCAGATTTTTATCTGGATTAATCTTAATGACATCTATTCCAATAAATTCAACCTTATCTTTATTTGTAATGTCAATTTTTTCATGAAGATCATTACTTGATACTTCTGAGATTGAAATTGTTCCGTTCCCTCTCACAACCTCTTCACTGAATGTTATGAATATATTTGTCGATGTGGAAATACCGCTGGTATTATCTGCTGGAGTAGTGAAAATGATATAAGGAGCTTGCAAGTCCTTTATGGGAACGAACTTAGGTGTATCTGGATTATCATCATCATCTGGATTATCATCTGGACCATCATCTGGACCACCCTCTGGAACCTCTGGATCAAAGTTTGGACAATAATATTCTCGACCAGTTTTCTGATCTACCCAGATGAAGTCTTTCTCACGCTCCATTCTAGGACCACCTTTATATTTCTTCTTCCTCAGTCTAGCTACAATGTCACAGTCATTCTTAAATGGATCTGGGAATAGTAGATCATTAGGATCACCATCTCTAGGATCAGTATCAGTATCCTCATCATCTGGAGGATTAACTCCTTGTATTCCTCTAGAATCTGGACAATACCCAGAACCTTCTTCGAGTAAGAATATTTGTCTTACTTTACCTCTTTTGTCAATAGTAGCTTCTGCAATTGCTCCCCCACCATATCTGGTTTTATCGATAATACATATTTTTGGAGGAAACTTGTAACCTCTTCCCCTATTTGTTACCTCAATAGAAAGAATACTTCCGTCATCTCCCGAGATGATAGGAACTGCTTTTGCAGTTTTTGTGCATGTTCCAATAATTTTTACCTTTGGAGGTAAACAGTATATGAATTTACTTCCAGGAGGAATAGTATCTGGAATATCATCCTGACTCTTAGGATTGGACGTTGTTTCATTACAATCAAAGAACTGTGATACATCTCCACCCATCAAACTGAGGAATGAAAGACTTCCATCACCAGCTGCAGCATCTAGATCATCAAGACTAATGTCTAGGTTGTTAGTTTTAATGATCTGGACATTATCCAAAACACTGGAAATTTTACCAGCAGCTTTTGTAGATAGTCCCCATCCCTGAGACCAATCATCATAATCCTTACATTGTAGATTATCACATGAAAGGAAACTCATGATCATGTTAATATATCCACCTACCTTTCCTAGTAGGCTTCCAATACCACCAAGAGCACCAGTCAACCAATCCAATCCATCCATGATTGGTTCCAAGGCCTCGTCGATCGCATCAGTCATCTTTGCAATCATTGTTGCAACTGCTTGTTCTACTCCACAAACAGATGCACCAATTGTTTTATTGACCATATTTTTCAGGAACCCAAAAATATAATCGAAAAGATTAATTCCTAATTTTTCTAGGACACAGAAGAGAATGTCCATGATTCTCTTAAGAGCAGCTGCAACAGGAGATTTTTGTGGTTCTGGTACAATTAGTCCAACGAAGTCTCTAAATCTTTTTCCTAGGAACTTAAATATTTTATCTCGAAGAGTATTGAGGATCATCTTCATCGCACCAACGATGAGTCTAGATGCTTTACCAACAATTCTTCTTATGTCAGCGACAAAGTTTTGTGCAGCGTTAATATAAGTCGATCCAAATTTCTGCAAAGAATTGATAGTTTTAAGAAAACTTCCTACTGCATGAGTAACTTTAGAGATCGCATCATTCTCACAGGCATTAGATCCACTATGAGGTGCAAGAGATGCATTACCAAAGTATTGACTAGAAGACTGTACGACTCGTCTAACACCTTCCACGTCCCCTACAGCACCCGCAGTGGGAGACTTCCTGGCAGTCTTACCATTATCTTTTGGAGTCGCTACAGTAGTGTCTCCTTGCACTGGTAGGTTGGTAGGACCAAAAGGTGATCCCATAGCTGTACCAGAGAATACACCAAACCCAGCAGATTTCTCCTCATCAATTGTTTCTTTAGTAATCGTATTCTTAACTTCTTTTAGATTCCTTTGCAAACATCCAAAAACAACAGGTTGTTGTGCTTCTTCTCCATCCAGAAAGAAACCGAAAACAGTTTCTCCACCTACCATGGAACTACTCTCACCAAGACCACCTTGCCCGCCACCCATACTTGGTGAGGCCATGACATGAGCCCAAGGCAAATCGACTTCTGGAAGAGTATCACCATCAAATGGATGATATCCAATTATTCTTACTTTACATCTATATGACCATCCTTCCTCAGGATCCGTAGATAAATCACGCCAAACTCGTGGATCAGCAACACGGCCGATCCACCAAATAAAACCGTCTCTGCCGGCATATTGAGTTTTTAGTAAAGAATGGTCGATCATATATCAATCCTCATAAACAAGGCATTCTGGTTCTGATGGGTTTGTATCACAATACAATTCTAAAGGTGTTGGATCGTGATGATCACCTGCTTCAATCTCTGACTTATGATGTTCTACATAGTCTTCCAATTCGTGCAGTTCGCCTTCGATATGACGACGTTGTTGTGGAGAGATAGATGCATTGTCTAAAATCTCTTTGTCTTTTTCGATGTGCTTTTCGATGCTTTCCATAGTTTGCGTAATGTGGAATAGTTATATTCTATATGAATCTCGGACTAAATTCAATGATGTTGTGTTTTGACCACCTGCAACATCAAAATGATGTCTTAAACTGCGAATTAAATAATTACCACTCGACTCCTTGTCTATAGATTTTTCATTAGGATTTGATGGTCCGACAGTAGGGAAGATGACTCTAATTAATTCGCCCGCTTTTAAATTCACATTGCATGGTACTACAATATTTAGTGACTGTGTAAACAACAAGTTATATCTAGAAAATGATTTAGCCATGTCGGAATTATCTCTACCACTACCTTCAACTAAATTATCACCTTGCATACCAGTATCCCCAATCCTGACAAGAATTCTGGTGGCAGTGTCAGTAATCGCACCGCCAGGCAGTTCCATATCTGTCCCTAATTGTGGATCGAAGTGTTCTTTAATTTTATAAGAAAAGGCATCAAACTTCCAACTTACAGGATTATAAAAATATGTCAAGTTTGAGTATAAACCAACTCTCATATTTTTAATTAAATCTGTATTTTTATCAAGATATGAATGAATAATTTTAAATGTGGAATCTCCTTGTTCCACAACATTTGTAGATGTATAAGTTGTAATATCTTTGGTGTCTGCCGATGTCGTACTCACTGTTTGACTACACATGGTGTCGATAGATTTAAAGTGGAATCCATCTTGGTTCTCGAAGAAAAAGAATCCAGAAGTTCCAACAGCTTCTGCATTAGTTCCTGAACCAGATGTACCTGAAACCTGGGCAGTATTTGAGAATGGGATTGATTTTGGAGCTAACCATGTGCAAGTATGGAAGGGTTTTTTCTGATTACCCATAAATCCATAAGCGTTTGAAGTCTTCTCCACAAATATTCTATCAGAATTAATTTTCAATAAATTCCCTAAAATATTTTCTACATGTGTAGAAATAGCGGCTTTTTTAAATCTAGTTTGGCATCTCGTCGCTTCATTATCAAAAACTGATTTTGTTGCACAAGCCAATGTAAAGGTTTCTGTTCCATCCTTGGTAACCAAATCTTGGACACCAGTTACAAATAAAGGATTATCCTCGTTATATTGTAATTTTCCAAGTGATGTATCAATTGTCAAATCCAGTCGATCAAATCCCCTAATAGGTAACTTATGATATAAATTATCGGTGTCTGCACAGGTAAGATAGCACGTAACAGAGGGGTTAAGTAAATCCTCAAAGTAATCTATGCTTGAAATAGCACGAGTAAAACTATAAGCCTTTTCATTATCTTCACCAGAAGAAGTCAGATAAGCTTCTGAAATTTTGACATTTGCAAGGGAAGAACTCATGATCCTGATAACTGTGTAAGTAAGATTGACTGTGAGATTGTAGCAATGTCTATACCAGTGTCAGCATTATTACCTCCATTAGATCCACCACTAGACATGACATTGGGCATAGATTTATGTCTTTGTGGTATCTGATTATTAGTTATAATAGTATTATTTACTCTATTTGGTCTATTATACGATGGATATTGGTTTACTGGAGGTTGTTCACGTTTAGTTATATCTATTGTTGATGAGGGAATTTGATTCTGATTGGGTTGAGAAGAATTTGCAGTGGAAGAAGGTGCTGGAACTACAGTTGTTTTTGGAGCTGCAGGTTCTGCAGTTGATTGTTCTTCTAGTTTTTTTGCATATGTTACTAATTTACTTTCAAATTCATCTCTACTAATTCTTTCTCCATTGGGATTGAAGTATTTGTCTTCTTGGCTTCCTACAATATTTCTACCAAAAACATATGTACCAACTTCAGGAATACGTACTTTTTCATCAACTTTAGAAATATCATGAGATGATTTTAGTTCTTCAATCTGTGTTGCTAACTCTCTTAGTTTCTTTTTAGCTTCTATTGCTTGTTCTGGGGTATTACCATTTTGTGGTATTACTTGTGTTTTTGGAGTAACAGCAGATGGGGGTTCTGCTGAAGGAACTGTTGGGATAGTATTTGTGGGTTGGATAGATGTTGCATTAGTTACTTCTGCAAATGGAACTTTATGTAGACCACCTAAGAATTTACTAGCCTGAGAAGCATTATATCTTTCATAAGTTCCTTGTTTATATAATTCCAGATGCAAGTGTGTGTCTTTATATTGAGTATCTTCTCCGCCCAGAGGAACGAGAGTACCAATAATTTGACCCCTAGAAATTTTATCTCCAGGTTGCACACTTGGATTCATATGCAAGTATCTTGCATCAACATTGAGGTCTGGATGATTAATCATTACACCAGCAAGATATGCATCCTTACTACCATTATATTTCTCATCAATAACTACACCATCCGACATTGCAACAATTGGAGTTCTAGGATTTTTCCTATATGGAGTAGTTTCTGCTATATCAGTTCCATGGTGCATTCGACCATTTCGCATCCCAACAGGAGAAGAAACATAATTTCCACCTGGGAATGGGTGCAATCCACCAGATCCATAGTTAGAAGTATTAACTTTACGTGCTGCTGGGGTCGAAATTGAAGGTGGAGTTTGGGATGGTGTTGTTCGGCTTGCTAATACTGGAAGTCCTTGAGTAAAAACACCTGCACTAGCAAGAGTTCCAAACAGTGTAATAGTCGAAGCAAATTTGCTTATATTTAATTTTTTATGATTTCCTTCTGTCCATTCACCAGGACCAAAATCTTCTGGAGTTCTTGGCGTAAGATTTTTTCCATATGATCTAGTTTGACCCGTCTCTAAAAAATAAATTTGTTCATCTACTTCTTGTGCAACTCCAGTGATCCAATCCCACCAGTTTAAATTCTTTTTTTGTTCATATAATGCTCTAAGTTTTTCTTCCCTAGTTCCAGGAGCCTTTGCTATTTTCCGTTCATTAGTATTAATTAATTCAGGAACAAGAGCAGGTAACCATGCCCCTGCGGTGCCGAGAATAGTTACAATAGACGCACCTGCCAGCATACGACCCAACAATGCATTAGTTGCCATACCAAATGGAGACGGCAAACTTAACGCAAATCCGCTATTACTATTCTTACCTATAACAGACAAATCAATTGTCTTAAGGTATTTCATTTTATTTTTGGAAGGAAACTTAAAGTTCCTCAGTTTACTATCGTTACGTCTTATAAACTTACTAAACCGTACAATTGCTTTTTCCGTATCCGCAACAGGACCCCTTACACCTTCCGCTACTGCTCTAATGTTAATTGGTTTAGCCATTATCCGTCAACGATGTTATATACGATTCTTGAATACATGGTATGAATATTTCCCATATCAAATGGTGCGAGGAAAGGAACCCTACCTCCTTCAGTATCGGGCATAGTAACATTTGGTTGTCCCTGTCCCTGTTCCTGTTGGGTATTGCCCATATTTAGTGGAATAATATTAGTTTGAACATCATCTTCAGTGATAATTTGTTCTGGAGACTGAGCAATAGTTTTAGAAGCTTCCGATCTTAATTCCGACCCATCAAGAGATGGATTCAATCCAATTGCACTCGCATAGTTACTATATGCTGCGTTATACGTAGCCATGAAATTGGCAGTATTTACGTTTGGTTGACTTCCTCCAGGTAAGGAAGGCCATCCCATATCTACAGAGAGTTTTGGAATAACATCTGACATTAGGTTACCATCCCTAATAGACTGAATCATTCCCTGTTCACCACCTTTTCCACCTTGGATGCCATACACTTTGGTCATGTATGATCTCATCATTCTGTCTTGATTTGACTTGGTAAATTTATCCTTATTCAGATCAAGTCCAGCGTCTATTGCAGTTTGTCTATGGAAATCTGGGTGGAATTGATATGCACCAATTCCTCCCGTCGTGGTATTACCCTTTCCTCTCATACTCTCACCAGCTTGGAAAGCTTCTTCAATAGTTAATCCTTCAAGATTGATACCATGATCAATCTGACCTTGAATCGCATTTACATCACCTTCTCCAGCAGAAACTGCATCCATTAAAGCGAGCATTTCTGGCGCAGCATTTGGAAGAGAAATACCACTACCAGAAGCAGTTCCCATAGGTGTGCTCGTAGGTTGAGCACTGGTTTCTGGTTTTAAATCGGTTCCTCCAGAACCGTTAGAGTCGTTGTCATCCTGTGGAGTGAGCGCACTTCTAATTCCCTCAAGAATAGACGAAAATTCTTCAACACTGGCGTTGAATGACGCAACATCCATATTATCAGGCATTCCAGTCAATGACTGTTGTTGTTCAACTCCTCCAACAGGAGGAGGGGCTCCACTAATTTGTCCACCTTGTGGGGCAGGACCTTCTTTCTCTGCTTTTTGTATCTGATCATACGTGATCTTTGCAGCAAAAGCAGCAGTAACTGCAAGAGCAAGAGTTTTTAATCCACCCAATCCCATCCCAGGAGATTTTGTGGAACCCAAATTCTTAGCAGCACTACCTAGTTGAGTAATTAACTTTAATATAATATCTCTGGATTGGAATATAAAGTCAAATGTCCTCTGTAGAGGTTGCATTAAACTCATCAAATTCTGTTGGAATCTTTGGAGTTCATCTAGTCCACCCCTAAAGATTCGGGCCAACATTTCGTTTGGATCAAACGAATTTACCTGTCTTTCTACTCTTTCCGAGATTGTAGGAACAAGTCTGTTAACTTTATTCTCTACAATCTGATTAATTCTGGTTACATTGATTCCATCAGATTCTTGTTGTGGATCTGGAGGCTGCAAAAGACCTTGCGCTACACCTACAAGTGGAGATTTAGCAGGTTGTACTCTCGAAGATCCCGCAACTCCTGATTTTTCCCTACCTAGGAAATTCCCAGCAACACTAGAATTTTGCCTACTACGACGAAAAAATGCCCCAGGGTTAACCCCAGACATTCTCGGCATTATTTGTGGTGTAATAGGACTACGCATTACGTCTCGATGTTTCTAATTGCTTACGTTTCAAATTCTCTTCTTCAATGTGCGATCTTAAGAGACCAACATAAATGTCTCTCTCCCAAGAAACCATGTTTTCAATTTCTGTCAAAGAATATTTATGGAACTGCATTAAAGCGAAGTTGATTCTGTAATATGCCTCAAGATCAATATGAGACATTATTAGACGAAAAAACTCGATAAACCCTCCAAAACGACTGTGTTCTCTTTTTTAGTATTGGGATTCATGACTTTGATTTCATGACGAAGTTTAGGCATAGTTTCAAAGAACCGTTCAATTTTTTTGAATTGTTCAGAAGTCAAACTTTCTACCCAATCCCTAAGTTCTTTTTTAGAACATTCGGAAGCAACCCACGCATCATCATTAGTATAAACTTGTTCAATACAAGAACAGATAATATCAAAAGATCTTTCCACTTCACTATCATCTACAGATCTGACACTAAAATTAGTATCAATAAATTGACCCATAGTTGGATACTTCATTCTAAGAATATACCCCTGACCAAGTTCTAAGTCTTGGTTATGATCTGGATGCTTTTCAACTTGAATTTTATCGATTGGTATGGATACATTAATTTTAGTTTCTCCATCATCGCCACAAGTGACAACAATATCTATAGACTCACCTACTGACTTGCCACGAATATTTAAGAACAAATATTCAATATCAAAACTAGGTAGATCTTCAATCTTAACTCTACCGATAACGCATTCTTTTAAAACTTGTTTAACAGCTATGCTAATTTGATTAGTGTCCTCACTTTCAAGGGCTAAGATAAGAATTTTTTCTTCTCTTACCAGAAATGGTCTATATTTAATTTTTTTGCCACTTGAAGGCAATACCAATTCGTATTGGGATGTCGTAATCTTTGGTAAAGGCATGACTATTATTTCAGTTCATAAAGGTATTTATTAGGCTATTGTTGATGTTGTAGTTTCAATCTGACCATCTCTCAACCATTGTTGAGTTAGTGTATTTGGTCCACTCTGAAACTCTCCAACCAACAATGAGTTATCTTGGTTATTAATACTTCTTCTACCCGATTGTATGATTACTTTTCTGTCATATCTCATATTGATGGTTACTTTAAGTAATTGTGCAGCATCATATGAAAGTGGAACACTTTCGATATTTGTTGGAAAAGCATTTACGAATGCATAGACGATATTATCACGATAATCTCGTTCAAATTTTGTGATAGAAACCATCCTCCTATAACTGTCTGGATATCTAAATCTATACATTACGCCACTTTGATCTATCAAAGATTCATATCCACCAGGACTTCCAGATGTAAGAATATTGGGAGCATAGATTGGATTAATATAGTTAACCCATTCTTCAAATAATCTAAGTGTCTGGTAATCTGAAGAAACGTAAAATGTAAATGCAACCTCCATATCTCTTCTGGGACCAGAAAAAGACTCATACATTCCTTGACGATCTCCAAAGGTTTCAAAGGGAGCTAAGCTTGTTCCAGGGATAAATGTTTCGGAACATAAAAAATCAAATCTTCCTGGATCATCTTTCCCGAATACACCAGAACTAGTCAACCAAGCATTTAAGTTGGAATCGTTACTAATTCCAAGGTTTTTAGCTAGATGAAGTGATACTTTGAAGTTATTAGTGGTTGCAGGTGATTGTAATTGTGCAGCAAACGTACCATCATTTGTTCTCGATTTTCCTGCTTCACCAAGAAATGATTTGAGTTGCTGTAAAATTCCCATCTAAATAAATTTATGGTTTTATATACTATGTATATGTCTTATAAGGGAAAATATAAACCAGAACATCCCAAAAAATACAAAGGCGATCCAACTAATATTATTTACAGGTCTCTTTGGGAACGAAAGTTTATGAGATATTGTGATTTAAATGAAAGTGTTTATCAATGGCAATCTGAAGAAATTATTATCCCATACAAGTCCCCTATGGATAATCGTATCCATAGGTATTTTCCAGACTTCTTCATAAAATATACTGATAGGAATGGAAAAAGAAGATCTGTTGTGATAGAGGTAAAACCAAAACGACAACTAAAGATGCCTGAAAAAAATCCCAAAAGAAGGACAAAATCTTGGGCTTATGATGTCAATAATTGGATAATTAATCAAGCAAAATGGAAAGCTGCAGAAGAATATTGTGCAGATAGACAATATGAATTCAGAATCATGACCGAAGACGATTTAGGAGTATGATTGCACAAAGTATCGTAGAACAAGCAGGAAAGAAAAGACGCAGTGGAGACTGGTATGTTAATGCGTTGGAACAAGCCTTAACATCAGTACAAGATCCAGATATAAGCGAGAGTGATACTGGTGGAGTTGCTGTAGGTGATCTCGTGTTCTTTCAATATGGTGCAAAATATCCAGAAAAATATGAGTTTTGGGACTTACAACCACTCTCATATGTTATAGAATTTCGTCCTGATGGATTTTTAGGAGCAAATTTACACTATATAAATCCAGATTATAGAGATGCAGTTGCAAAAAGCTTGATAAATAGTAAAGGCGGTGTAACTGTACCCAAAAACTCCATACATAGATATTTGTTTTCTGGTATAGGTAGTTTACATAAAGTTCCAAAGAGTGAAAATTGGGGTGATATCGCACTTCTACCCACAGAAAAGTTTATTGATAGACGTGGTATGAAGTACCCTAAACATAGAGCATACTCTTGGAGTAACTAATGGCAGAACAAGTACTTCCAATTGATCCCCCAATTGTCCAAAAAGTAGATGGAGTGGATAGGGCATATAAAGTTTTAGCCACAGTAACAAAAGTTGGAACTGGGCGATCGGCTAAAAATAGAATTAAAAATGTACGAGTATATCCCGTTGATT
Source organism: Cryomorphaceae bacterium (assembly GCA_002683585.1). Next base: position 15,580 of record NYTQ01000159.1, on the reverse strand, counting down.
CTGATGGAAACCGATTAAAAGGAGCTGTATCGTTATATACAGATGGTCTTTGGTCTAAGAATCAAATTACTAACCTTACGGACCAACAGCAAAACGATATTCATAAACGAATACAAAACCAGACCAAAAAGCTTTCAAAAAATACAAACGCTACCCTCCCAGCATGGGCAAAAGTTTCGGGATCAAGCCCAACTACCCCGCCTTCGGCAACAGCAACAGAATCGGGATTAGCAAGTGGATTGTCTGGCATATTAGACGAAGGCGTAAACAAGGCTAAAGACTTTGCGGATAAAGCAAACAAAACATTTGGTCAATTTTCTGAATTTGCAACGACACTCAACACCGATGGCATATTTGGACTAGTAGGTAAAGACGGTATTGATAGTGGAAAATTTGATCTCAAATCAGATGTAAGCATATTGGGTGCTTTTGGTGGATATTTAAGATACCCAGTTGATATGAATCCAAATCAAGATTCATTGAAAATAACTTGTTTTAGATACAGAACACCATATGGAGATTCTTTACAAAAGAAAGGTGGAGGTAGTCTTGGTAGTGTTAAAAGAAACAGTCCATTTAGAGAAAGATTAGGGTCTATTGAATTACCTATGCCATCACAAGGCATAGTAGACTCCACTTCTGCTGCATGGGAAGTTGATTATATGAATGATATAACAATGGCGGCTGCTCAACACATTGGAAGTGAAGCTGGTAGGTATATTGCAGGAGCTGTTGGATCTAAAATACCATTAGTTGGTGGATTCATTGGTAACGCGACTAAATTTTCAGTATATGGAAATTTGATGTCAGGAGCAAACAAAGATTCTGGACTAACAGGAATGCTGGGAGCAAATGTTCTTAGTATGTTGGGATCAAATTTGGGATTTGATATTGGCGCAGAGCAAATCCTTTCTAGAGGCGGTGGAATTGTAAGTAATAGTAATGCAGAATTATTGTTTAGAGGAGTAAAACTGAGGAGATTTAACTTCGCATATAGGTTAATTGCACGAAGTCAGCCGGAAACTAGATCTATCACAATGTTAATCAGAGCATTTAAACAATGGGGCGCCCCGAGAAAATTGGGTATAGACAGTAAAGGTGGCGATGCTTCCGCTGGTAGTGCATCATGGTTTTTAGGAACTCCAAACGTATTTCAATTGTCATATATGACAACGGAAAATGGCAATCGTGCAGTAAATAAATTCGTACATAAGTTTAAACCTTGTGCATTAACCAACTTTTCTGTTAACTATGCAGCAAATAATCAATGGATGGCTTATGAATCGGGTGCTCCTGTTACATATAATTTAAACTTTGAATTCTCAGAACTTGAACCTGTATACAATACAGACTTTACGGAAAAAATTCCTTCAGAACGTGACGCTCTTGGGTCCGATCTCGGGGATCTAATGCCCATCGGAACATACGACGTAGGATACTAATGGCAAATTATTTTTCATATCTACCAAATATTAGATACTTATCTAGATCTTTAGATAGAAATTCTATTGATGAAACTACTGATGTAAAAAATCTTTTTAGAAGAGCTCGGATACGAACTGATCAATCAAGTGTAGTATATGGATTTGATGATTTCTATATTCCTGGTAATTTACGTCCAGATCAACTATCTGAGCAAATTTATGAAAATGCCGATTATGATTGGGTTATCTTGATGGCAAATAATATTATTGATATTCGTGATCAATGGCCTATGGATGATCTGACTTTCCAAAAATATTTACTTACAAAGTATAAGACACAATCAGAAATTGCATCTATCCATCATTATGAAACTACTGAACAATTAGATGACTTCTCAAGGGTTATTGTTCCTGCTGGATTAATAGTAGATTCTAATTTTGATATGTCATACCTGGAGAGAAATCCAGAGAGGCAAGTAGAAATTAGTTATAGTAATGTAGGTTCTGGAATCCCCGAAGCTACTACAGTAGATTCTAATGGAACTGCAAGAGATACTAACGGAACCATTATTGAAAATCTTCGGGTTACCCCAATCACTAACTATGAATTTGAAACCAATCTCAATGATTTCAAAAGAAATATTGTTCTTCCTAAGAGAGAATACATATCAACTTTCGTCTCTGATCTTGAGAGAATAATGTCTTACGATACAAAAGCTTCAGAAACTATCAATCGTAAGACAAAATCTGTATCCAATTCGAGATTTACTGGGAAATAAAATTGTTTTCCTCTAACCATTCACGAGTCATTGGAGTGGGGTCATAGTCGGACCACATAGTACCTGCAGCACAAGATTGAAGTGCTTTAAGAGTCATGCCTTCAGTTTTACCTGCCCAGGTTGCTTCCTTCTCCCAAGGAATAGCAGCGGGTTGTAATACATATGCTCTACGTGCCATCTCTTGCCACATCTCAGGAACAGAATCCTCAGGCATAATGATTGCAATCATACTGTTATCAATGGTGCCGGCCATGCAGTCTTGTGCAGCGTGCCATCCTTCATGACGCATTACACTCATCAATACATGAGGACGATGCATAAATGTTTTATTCAGAAAGAAATTGTTACTTACAGTATGATATACACCACGGTGTCCGACTGGGAAATATTTTTCATCTGCTAGAAACACGTTAACTCCGACCTGGTTAAGGGCGACAAGCATATTGTTGAATTCGTTTGCAACAGGATAAAAATCGTCAGTATTAGGATACTCACTAGAAACATCCAAAAGACTGAAGACCTCTTTAACTTCATCCTTACACTCTCTGAGTAACATACATCCCATCGAATGATTGGTATAGTAATCATTCTCGGTAATAGGATCGGCCTTGGTGGGGAGTGTTGTTACTTGTGCAGCTCCAAGTAGAATCCCTGCAATAATATAATTCCACATAAAAAAGGGATCATAAGACCCCCTCAGTATATCACTTTTAAATTTTACTGTCAATGAAGTTTATGATACTGTAATACTATAAATAATTGAAAATTGTCTTTGAACTATGAACACTAAGGATTATAGACTTTTTTCAGAGGCATATGCTAGCATATACACTGAAAATCAAATTGAACCTGAAGGTGAGGTAATTTCTGAAATGCCAGAAATGAAGCACGTCAGAACTACATCTAGTGGACAAAAGAGATACTCAACAAAAGATGATGGTCGTCATCAACGTGGTGTAAGTCCAGATGGAAAACCTGGTGGTGTTAACGTTGCAAAAACAACTGGACCTGCGGGTGCAGCAATTTATAATACTGTTAGAAAAGTAAAAAATAAAATCTTCGGTGAGGATGTTGATCTATTTGAACTTATCAAGGATTTCCTGACGAGTGAAGGGTATGCTAACGATGAGAAATCAGCACTCGCTATCATGTCTAACATGAGTGAAGAGTGGAGAAACGATATCATCGAAAGCATTGAGAATGATCTATCCGTCGTAGAACAAAAAGCAACTGCTGTTGATGGTCACGGTAATACATACCGCGATTACGCCAATGATGGACTGTCTGACAGACAAAAAAGAATGAAAGAATTTGGTGCCAAGCGTGCTGCTATGTTAGTTAAAAAAGTCTAAGAAGACTTATTCTTCCATTCACGCATTCCTTTGACCTCTACTCCACGATTGATCATTGACATCATGGATTCTTGTGCGGAAATCATATCGAAGTAGGTAGCAACTCTGTTGTTACCCCATAGAACATAATCAACGCACCAAAATCCATGAATCAATGGATCGAGTACCCTAAGGGTACGGTTCATGAGTCCTGAAATAGTTTTCAATTGCTTCAATGCGTTCTTCATTGTGTGCAATGATATCAAGTTGCTCTTGAATTGCAGCAAGTACATCAGGATGTTCACCGATACCCACAGGATTGTGGAGGTAAACTTCTACGTTTGCTTTTGCCTTTTTGATACTACCCTCAGCGTCGGCGCGAAGGGCATCAAGAATATTGTTTCTAAGATCGCAAGACATTTATCAATCCTCAGCAAGTTTTTGGAAGTATGAAAGTGCATCATCTGCATCTTCATCTGTTTCTTCAGTTGAAGCAACTGCTGCACGACCTTCACTAAGATCTTCAAGAGTTTCTTCTTCTACTACTTCTGGATCAGGAGCACGAAGTTGTTGTTTGCGTCCAAGGACGGCATCTAGACGTTTCTTCAGAGCATCATAAGTTTTGAACTTATCATCAGAAGTAAATTCACTGAGATCAACAACTTGATTGTAGATAACTTCTAGTTCAGTATCATCCTCAAGGAGAGGTTCTACACGACCAAACTCAGAAGAATCATAGTTCCAATAACCAGCAACCTGTTTGATCTTCAACTTAAAGTTAGCACCCTTCCAGAAATCAAATGGATTGATGGGCTCTTCATCTTCAAACTCGGGTTGCATTGATGCAGTGATCTTATCAAAGATCTTCTTACCGAATTTATAGAGGAAGACTTTACCTTCGTTGTCGGGATTTGATGCATCCTTTACTACATACACGTTAGCATAGTAGGACAGTTTACGTTTCTGTTTACGTGCAATTTCTTTGTCTGATTCATTGCCACTATTCCAGAGACTACGATTCAGTTCCCCAACAGGATCATCTTTACCGATAGTAGTCAACGAGTTTTCAATATACCAACCACCAGGACCTTGGAAGGCGTGAGACCAGACCTGATTCCAGGGAAGTTCGCAGTTGGTGTGTGCAGGCAAGAATCGGATCACGGCATAACCGTTACCAGCTTTATCTACAGATGGTTTCCAAAGACGATCATCACCGCCACTACCCTTTTCGTTGAGTTTCTCCACCTTTTTCATCAGTTTCTCGGTGAGAGATCCAGCGCGGGATTGTTTCTTCAGATCAGCGAAAGACATGTGTGTTCTCCGTATTTTTTGTATTGTGTGTATTGTACGTATTGAGTATACGTGTATTTTGGTTAGTTGTCAAGACTATTTTCGAGATCCATCAAGGTGTTCTCAAGATCAGCGAAAAACTCTTCAATATCCTGGTCATCTCTCATACCAAGTATCTTAGCAGAATCAAGAATTGCATTTTTCATTTCACGAGCCTGAGGGTCATCAGACAATTTCAGCCTAAACATAAAGTTTTTCTGTTTTTCCAAAATGGTTCTCATAACTCTGAGTTGTTCCATTTTTTCATCATCATTAGAAGGTTGCTCGAATGGGCTTCGCATCATACCTTTTACCAATTCCTCTTGAAGTTTATTAATTTCTTCTATAGAGGACTTAACAACGGGCGAATCGAAAAAATCACTCACAAACTGTCTCCCTTAAAATCCGTTTGTAGTCTTTGACATCAATATTTAGAAAGGGTTTATACTTTCTAATTTTGAAACTTACGGTTTCCCACACAGGATCAAAGAGTTTTTCATCATACTCATGCGAAAACTGTAATATCGAATCTAATATTACCATAGTTTCAATAGAAATGGCACCTTGGATATGTTTTTTAAGTAGATCTGGATGAGAAGATCCTCTAATTTTAAAAATATTATTGAAGTTATGACTCAAAAATACTTCAGATTCTGCACGAAAAGTATTAATAAGGGTCTTCTGCTTATCAAACCAAGACTTGTAAATAACTTCACCTGTCTTAATTATCTCTCCAATCCACAATTTAGATGGATCAGACGATTGACTAAAATTTGCTAGGAAAAAGTTTCTGACTTCGGGGTCAGATCTTTTCCTAGACATTCTCTCAAAAAAATACTTATCTTTTCTTTTATTGAAACCAGCTTGAGATGCAGATACCTTTCCGTGATATTTGAAAAAATCGTAAGTCTCTTTACTAAAGTGGTTTTTAAAAGCCAAATAAGTCTGATAGACCTCGATTGATTCCATTAGATAGGTAAACGAGATCTAGTTGTTTTCTTTAGATAGTTGAGATCCAAGGCCTCAGCTTTCAGTTTTTCTTTGAGTGGTTTTGAAATCAGTTTATTTACCGACTCCAGCTCGATATTGTTTTCTTCGCAATATGTGATAATTGCTTCGATATAGTTTAGCTCCGAATTCAGAACTAATGTTTCAATATCACTAGTGAATTTGTTTTGACACAAAAACTTTTCTTTTAATAGCTCGTTAACTTCTTTCTCCATACTCCCCGAGTTTGTATGTGACGAATTCTTTGATATATTTGGTAAGAAGTTTAATATACTCACCTTTGTTTCGCTTTTCATAAACAACGCATTCTCCATTTTCAGTCGCCATAATGGTGACAATCTTCTTAACTGGTGTGCCTGTCATCTCATAGTACATGCAGGCGTAAGCGGTTTCTTGAACAAAATACTGTTCAATCCACGCTTCTGGTTTTGGTTTCTTAGATGTCTTAAAGTCTATGATAGCCAATTCGCCATCATATTCAGCAATACAGTCAACTCTACCAGCAATACCCAAATAATTACTGTAAAGTGCTTTTTCTAAAGCGTGTATGTTATTTATACTGTCGATCTTATCCTTTACTTGGAGGAATAGTGCCTTTGTTGTAGGCAACATATCAATATCAGATAGAGGAGTATTATTCAAATACTGTTCACAAACTTCATGGAAGTTCGTTCCTCTTCGAGTTGCAACCCTAGTCACTTTATTGGCCTCTTCTTCACCAACCCTTTTTCTCCACTTCTGGAAAACTTTTCTGTTATAGAAACTGGTTACTGATGTGATAGACGGATAAGGACCTTCTGATTGTGGTGGATAATAATATCTAACACCGTCAATACTGACGGCTTCAATATCACTATCTCCAAGAGTATTTAAATGGACAAACATTATAAAGCAAGTGCTAATTTAGTAACAAGATAGTTTCTAACTAATCCAGAACGAACTATGTCGTCAAGATTAAATTCAACTACTCCGAAATCTTCTTCCATGATTTCAACAATTCGTTTAAAATCTAGAATGCCATTTCGTTCATATGACTTAGTAAGATCAGTCTGAGTGGAGTCACCGCAAAAAATAATTTTACAGTTATCTCCAACTCTTGTAATTATACTATCTAATTCATGAAAATTCAAGTTTTGCATTTCATCTACAAGAACAATGCAGTTATCCATGGTTGTACCACGAATGAAAGAGGTGCTCCAAAAAGAAATAGTCTCTTGAGTTTTCAAGTTACCATATAACATTTCAAAGTCTGCGTCTGTAGGTAATTCAAACATGTATCTAACCATATTTTTATATGGAATCTGATACAAAGCAGCCTTATCATCATGATCTCCTGGAAGAAAACCAATCTCTCTAGTGGAAACTAGAGATCTAACAATGTATAGTTTTTCATATGGAGTATTCTCATTTAATACATCTTTCAATGCTTTATAGAGACTAATAAACGTCTTACCAGTACCAGCGGCACCATAAGCGAATATATTTTTGTTATCATCATAATGATCAAAAAGAACCTTCTGATTACTAGTCAGAGGTTCAATATCAACCATCATATCGGAATTAATTGGTTTACGACGACGCTTTTGTTTAGCCGTCATTCCTACTCCGATAGGATCATCTTGGTTTCTCTTCCTTCGTGCCATAGTTCTACCGAGATAGTTTGTTGTACTTGCCTCTGATACCCGCAGATTGTTCTGATTTTTTCAGAATGTGATTCCAACCTGGATGTTTATTAGTGAGTTTATCTTGCCACTCACCAACTTCACCTACACCAGGACAAGTACTTGGATCAGAAAAATCCCGAGTCCAATCAGGATTATCACCTTTCCAACCGTCCCAGTCGTGAACACTCATTACCACTTCTTTCTGTTCGCCAGTTTTGGTATTAATTACTGGGTACGTTGCCATCTTCTGATACCTTCTTCTTGTTAAATCCAAATGGTCCTTCTTTATCGTCCAATGCAAATTTCATTGCAATGCCGCCAACTGCTTCCATAACTTTCAGAATGTCCTCTGACTTAGCATTCTCACCCAGTTCTTTGGCAACATACCAATACTTAGGCCAAAATGTTTCACCTGCTTTTTGATAATCTTCTAGTGTTAAAATTTTCATAGCCATTCAAGTGCTTTAGATACTGTAGGGAATTGTTTAATAAAGATTTGTTTGCAGGACTCTGCAAGATCCATGTGTTCTTTCTGTGTTCCGTGTGCAGAACGCAGATCGATATAATGAATCCATGACCTGCAAGAGCCTGTCATGTAGATTTTTGTTGGCGTTGCCAAAGGCATAATCATTCTAGCACACTCCTTAGCAATTTCTTCAGACAAAAGTTCTTCATAGAGTACTTGTGCTTCTCTGAAATGTTCCTGAATCTTAAACAGAAGTCTAGATGAAATCAAAGGATCTAAGTCATCGATAGAATTCTGTCGATTCTTTGTATCTTGACGGCGCAATTCAGGTAAAGGAATTTGTTGAGAAAGGAGTTGTGTACTTGCGTATCTTTGTGAAAATTCTTGGTATGTGAAACTACGGTGCCTCAACACTTGAGCTGCTATGGCTCTTGTAGTTTCCAACTCAAGAGTCATTGAACTTTGTTCAAATACACTCCAGTGATTATGTTTGATGCAGTACTTAAGTAGTCCTGCATAATTATCATTTTCCTGATTGTTGGGATTGGAGACACGGGCGATGTACGCCATTGTCTTTTCAGCGTCAGGGGTAATACTTATCAGTTGTGCGCTGTTCATATAATTATACCATATTAAAGAAAATAGTTGAAATTAATAACACATCTTTGAAGAGTATCTGTGCTTGTAGTTCCTGTGTGTTTCTCGTTTGAATCAAAAACAAGAAGACGATTACCTACACTATCAACCTCTATGCCATTTTCAAAAACGGTTTTTCCGTTATTTGTATTTACATAATATATTGATGTGATGCAATTGTCAACATCATGATGAAAATCATGCTGAATTATTTCAGGTTGTTGAACATGCATGTTAGCTTTTACCCTAACAATAGAAACTGGATTGATCTGATTAATAATAGGTTCTATCAACGAATAGAACCTACTCACTGGTCGATGATTGAAATAAAAAACATGAGTAAACTGATAGAATCCATCATCAGGCGTGTTTACCCCTGAAGAAAAATTCCATTCCATCTCACCTCCGAGCATTACTTCATTGACAGTTCCATATACCTCTTCAGGTAAAAAGTTGTCAATGATTTCATAATTCATCTTGTGAGTCTAGTGATTTCAAAAAGATTTGATTTAATATACTTTTTTTGTTTTTTGTAAGTCTTCATGAGTTTATTAAACTCATCCATATCAACGCTTACATTTACTTTTGATTTTTCTTCAGTCATTTTTTCTTTTTATTCCTAGAACCATAGAGTCTTGGATCAATTCTGCCTTCAGTTTGGGTCATATTCTTAAATTGATCATGATGGATATCCCAATAATGATCAAAAATATCAACCTGTTTTGGAGCAGTAGTAATATCGTACTGTGTAACCCCGTCAACTACATATTCTATCAAATATGCAGTGTAAGGCAGGCTTTTGTCACCTGCCAGATCACGGTCACATTTTTCGTGAAGAATAGAAACTTTACTCAACTACGTCCTCCCCATTGAATGTCTGGATATGCTTCAGAAACTAGTTCTCTAGTGACCTTATACTTAGTACCAAGTTGTTTGTCCTTCACAAGAATAAGGATATCTGCTTCGGATGGATGTAGTGATTCAAGGAGTCCAATAAACATGGTTTCTCTTTTGACCTTATTCAACCCATTGTTACCACCTTTAACAAAGTTATAAAACGTATCTGCTTTGTTGCGGATAGTACTTCGGTTAGCTACACCAGCACCCAGATTAGTTATCTGAGTGCTATCTACTGGTTGATATGGAACATCACCACTCGGAAGCATTGAAACTACAGTTTCGTCAAAGTTCCAAATGAACATACTTTTAATAGCATTGTCTCCGTGCTGTTTAAGCAATGAGACTTTCTTTGCTTTAGTTCTTTCGGAATCTACTGCTTCCAATAGTTCATGTACCATTGGATTTGGTGGGATTTCTTTCTTTTTGACTGCCACCGTTTTAGGTTTACTTGAAGTGGATTTGACAGTTGTTTTTCTAATCCTCGTCGTGGGCTTCTTCGTCGTCATAGTCATTCTCAAATCGTACAGCTAAAATTTCATCTGGTAGAACATTACCATATTCATCATACATTTCTGGATGGAGGGTAGGTACTGTCGAGTTAAAGAGGTTATTTTGTTGTGCCAGCCAACCAATTATACCACCAACGAGCAGTAATGTCACATTAAGTAAGCAAAAAATTGCAATTATTGCAGCATCCATGGGTCTTTCCTCCGAGATTACTTATTTTTGATTCCCAGTGAGACTTTGAAAATGAACTTGTATTCTCGGTTAAATAGAGAAACTATTTTTCCAAAGTTCACCTCCCAGGCGTTGTGTTCTTCTTTAGGCTTCGGCTCTCCCTTCAGTATTAATTCAACGCCTTTATTTATGTGGAGATTATGACGTTCCACTTAAAAAATGCGATGTTCTTTAAGGTACTGGACTGTTTCATTTCCATTACCAATATACTTGCCATCATATTCTACCTGAGGCAACAGTGTTTTATTTGGAAATTTTTCCTCAAACTCGTCTTCAGTAAAGTCATCACCCAAAATGAGGTAATCATATTCTTTACCAAGGAGTTCCATAACCATTATTAGTTTTTGGCAGGATCCACATCCTTCTTTTCCGTAGATTCTAAACATGTTTGTGATAATAATTCTACTTCGGACCAGTTCTCACGAAAAACACATAATGCAGTAAGGGTCATTTCGTTTATACAGACGGTAAAATACCTATCAAGTACAACAAGAACACGTCCAGTGATGTATCTATTTCCGCATGGGACCCTGACGATACAATCAGGCACCAATTCTAACTTGTTCCCTATATTCGAGAAAGCTTTGCTCGCATCCGGCTGTTGTCTGGTTACCTTGCGATACCCAGTCATGGCAGAATTCGTAAAGGAGACGGACATTTGACAGTGTGTTATATTTTTTCAGTGATAAAAACACTTCTTGTCGAAGTTTCATGCGTTCTTCGGTATAACGCCAGTCATCATTCATTATCGTTAGTGTCCCCTAAGGAGTAACGGTCCATACTATCAATCAGATGATCGATATGCACTAAACTATCTATCTCTGATATTAAACTGGCAATTGATTTGCCAACAAACGGTCTTTCAGATCTAGCTGCATATGCAAGTGCATTTCGCAAACTAGATTCTGCATCCTTTAGTGATTCTACTACTGATTTACTTAGAGCCATTTACCGATTCCCAATCTTTTTGAAAAATATCAAGTCCACTATCAGTTAAGACGTGGTTATACATGTTGTCAAATACTTTTGGAGGCATAGTAGCCACCTCACTTCCAGCAGCAAAGCATCTAGAAACATGATGAACATCTCGTAGAGATGCGGAAAGAACATTAGTTCTAACCAGGTGTTCTCGGAAAGTACCACTGATAGACTGAACTAATGCAACTCCAGAGAAAGAGTTATCATTACAACGTCCAACGAATGGAGACACATATGTTGCATCTGCCTTTGCAGCAAGAATAGCTTGTGCAACAGAGAAAATTAGAGTTACGTTTGTAGTAAACCCTTCAGATCGAAGAGCCTTACATGCTTTGAGTCCCTCCACAGTACATGGAACCTTAATAGTAACATTAGACAGTTCCTTGAACACCTGAGCTTGATCGATCATCTCAGGAGCCTTCTCTGCAACCACCTCCGCAGAGATAGATTCAAAGTGAGGAAACTCACCTGCAATACGTTTAATGACCTCTACAGGATCTCCTCCGCTCTTTAGAATGAGTGATGGATTGGTAGTGACTCCATCAATTAGTCCCGTTTCATCTCTTTTTTTAATTTCGTGATAATCAGCTGTATCTAGGAAAATTTTCATGAGTTTTTATTAAATAGTTTACGACATTTTTTCAGTTCTTTGAGTTCATCCTTGATCATTTGATAAGCATCTTCGGGAGTTATACGTCTTGACATCTCCATGGCAGTGATCATCTCAACTCTAGTTCCAAAGTGTTTGAGTGCTTCCTCAAAACAATTTAGGGATTCATACACTATTCTTCACCTCCCTATCCAAACAAAATCTTTCAGTCCCCGTAGCCATTTTGATTTGTTCTATTTGTAACCACTGGGATTCCATTTCATCAGCTAGGTGCATGATACGTTTTTCTTGAACATCATTTTGTTCAATTAGATAGGCAATGGTACTAGAAAGAGTTTGTCTATTACCATCAGTGTCTTTAAGCCAGATAGAATAAGAACTACGAAATTTTCTAACCAGATGGAATCTGAGTAGAACATAAAAAAAGAAGTTACTTAATAAGATTGCAACAGTGGTAGTCATAAGTCTACAAAGATTCCCATACTATACGTCATTATTACTTACTTGTAAAGCGGGTACGAAAGAATATTCGTTTTTCCACTTGAATTTAGTACCGTTTAAAACGGCAGGTTTACACTCAGATATCCAACCATCAAACAAGTCCAAAACTTCAGTCAACTCTTTAATTAACGAAGTATCTTCGGTCTCTGCAGAATATTTAATTGCACATCTGATGTGCGTTGTTGCCTCTGCGATATGGCAACGTGCGGATTGATTCATAAGTAATCTACAAATAATATTCCTTTAAGATGGTCAATTTCATGTTGGACAACTCTGGCTTTTAATCCATCTAGTTTCCAATGTTTGAATTTGCCCTTTTTTGTTTGAAATTTAACTTTAATACTTCTGGGACGTGAAATGACTCCATGTTGTCCAGGAACACTTAAGCATCCCTCATTAAAGTTAACTTTTTCGATACTCCACCAAGTTATCTTGGGATTTATCATCATACAAGCAGTTTTATTATCATCAATAACGATGACACTCTTACTTATACCAATTTGTGGAGCCGCGAGTCCCACACCTGCGTTTTCATACATGGCGGTAGACATTTCAGTATAGAGATCATCAATAGAACTGTCAAATACAGTAACCTGATCAGAAGTATTTCTTAAAACATCATCACCAATGGTTCTAATTTGACTCATCTTTACTTTTTACCACGTCTATAACTTCTTGAAAATCTTCCCAAAATCTATCTCCAACTGTATATCTTTTTTGGGAGTTATAGAGAGAACTGAGCATAATTTCTCTCTGTTTGTCGGTCAATTCCATGTTCGTCCCTCTTTATAGAAATTTCCTGCAATAATAACCCTATTGTCAAATTCATTTGGAGGCACCTCATGCCTTTCATTACCATTCCACATTATACAAAGACCATTCTTGGGTTTATAGGTTTGATTGATCTCTGAGAATATCAAAGGAGATGATCCCTCAACACAATTCACATAATATACAAAGGATACAATTTCTCCGTCTCCATGGGTATGGGGAACGGCGTAATCTCCCTTATTGTATATAGCTCCCCAAATTTCAACTTTAAATTCGGGAAAACTAAGACTGAATTGATCTGTATTCATAACCCACTCAGCCAACTCCCTAAAAATTTTAGGGTATTCATGATATGAGGTTCTTTTCGTAACACGAAGATTGGTATAACCATCACCATCTTCTTCCATTTCAGGTAAAAATCGAACCCATTCTTCAAGTTGTGGATTTAGTGTTTCATATTCTGGGTGATTATCGGTCCAAATCATCTAAGCAGAATGCACTTTTTCGATTACTTCTTTAAGGATATTAACGTCAATTCCCATGAACGGTGGGATCATTCCAATAACACGAAAAAATCCTTCTGCAAATAATGCAAAGAACACCGTTCCCAGAGCCACACTAATTATGGATGCATTTCTGTTATGTCGCCTAATTGCATCATCAATTAATCTTTCACACTCCTGTTTAGTAATATACTGGGGAGAAGGAGGAGGATTAATCTTTAAAAACCTATTTGGCATATTCTTTAGAAAAGCAAACACTGTTAAACCTACCTGGATATCCCTCTATAGTAACTTTAGTATGTTGTTTGTGAACTTCAATTGAAGACACAGTATATGTAGTTCCAATTTCTAGTAGTGGGTTAGGATCATCGTTATTACCCCACAAAACTTGTTCGGGGGAGCATCCGATAAATTGAACTACATCATCTTTTTCAATAAACATTTTATTCCACCTTTTAAAATTTGATATTCCAAGATAATATTGATCGAATCTTATCCGACTCACTTGGTTCCGTGTAATGAAGCGTATTTGATGGGAAAAATATAACATCTCCCTCAATTACATTACTTGGAGAATAAATCATAGCTTCATTAGAAATTGCAGAAAGAGTAGAACTCACGAATTGAGTTGGAATATGTTCTTGATCATCATATGTCAAAAAACATACTGCGCTATATCCATCTCCACCATGATTGTGAATCCCATGATATGTATTCCTATTTGAATCCTCAAACCAGGAATCAGTTACGTGAAGATTCTTCACTTTCAGTATATCAGCAAGAACTTCCAACTCATTGTCAAATATTTCAGCAATATCATTACTATAAGCACGAAGGGACATATCCTGTTGCTTATGAAAATCAGTAATTACACCACCGTGATCTTCAGAACGAAGTTTATGTCCAGAATCTTTTAATATGGTTATTATATTTTTCTTAGATTCCCAACAATCACACCTCATGTGAATGAGAGAGGGATCTTTAAACATGGGCCCATTATGTAAAATAGTAGTCACTTCAAATTCTTGGTATTGTTTCCTGAAGTTTCATATACATTTTAATCTGCAACCTTAGCATTTCTTTAAGAGTATCTAAATCATTACATGCCTCAATTTCTCTAGACATTTTTTCATATTCAAACATTTTTGATGCGCTAGAGATAGTAATATCAGAAGAATTCATATATCTCCCCAAAACTAATAGTTATACGTTACCATAAAAAAAGAGAGGTGTCAACCTCTCTGTATGGAAAAATACTGACTTGATTATGATGTTGTACTTAAAATGTCCCTACAAATACGTTTACAAGTTGACTGTGTGTCGTCGCATTCGATTAGGCACTCATAATAATCATTTATACTGTCCATTTCAGTTTCAAACTGATCTACGGTACTCTCAAAATGGCGCCATTCATTTAATTGATTGCGAGACATGATATTGTGCATACTGACCTCTATCGATGGTGTACTTATGAAAAACTTTTTGAAGTTTCAGATCATAACACTTACCTTAATTCTTACTATTATATAGTAGAAATGTCAGCATATTCTGACAGAATGACTATGACTAACAATATCTCTTATTTTCTGTATACATTACTACACAATTGTGTTTACATAATGTTTACATAGCTAAAAAAATGAGGCGATTAGCGTGTACTAATCACCTCATAATCTTCACTTAGTATAAAGACGACCACGATAACAGAATGTACCGTGTGATTCCTTAGATTCTACACAACGAGTATCATACTCAACACCACGATATGTAGTGTGACTAATCTGAGCGTCGTGAAGAGCAGATACTTTATTGATCTGCTTCTTGATCATGTTTAGTGTGTTCATGAGTTTACTCCTGAAGTTAGGGTTTTTAATCCCCGTTCCTTCAGTCGTGTGCGTCCCATGGATAACATTCAGGGGTTGATTCCTTCATGACCTCAATC
>NYTQ01000158.1 GCA_002683585.1 Cryomorphaceae bacterium | reverse complement strand
TATCAGTTTTAACTGCTCGGACAAGATACTCTATTGAAGTTACACATCCACTAAGGTGTCCTGCTTCATATTGTCCACAGGCATTCTCATAGTTGGTACTACTATAACCCCAAACTTCGATACCTTTTTCAATCATACGGCGAGCCATACCTTCACCTGTACGACCTAAACCAATCATTCCAACTTTCATTACTACCTCAAAAAACGATTACGGATTATCTGGATCAATACCCAAACTAATTAGGTAATCTTCCCACCACTCTATTTTACTATGTTTCCATTTAGGAACATTCATTCCTTTCTCAGAGTAATGCGTATAAAGAGCATCATCTATAGTCTGTGCGATCTGTAAATTCCTCTTCCTCTTCATCAACGTCCGCATATGCGTCTGCCACGAAGGGTCCTCTTTTCCTGAAGGGTTCTTTTCCAACATAAGAGTTTTCTGTATTAACTGCAGATACCCATACAGCAAGTTTCATTACTAAAAAAATGATAACCAGTGGTGTGAAACACCCAATTAAAATTACAGGATTCATTTATGCCTGATCTGTTTTTTTATTATTTAGAAAGCAGTCCAAATAAGAGGTTACAGTTTCATATCAACCTCTAGGGGGACATGGCCATGTTAACTCCATACCAGAAATTAACAACATAATAAATGCAAATACAAACAATGTGCTCATTTTAAAACATCCAAATTAAATACAAAATAGGGTGCTCGAGATACCCCCGAACACCCATACTAATAGTTACAATTAATCATCTATTATGATATTGTATATCCTGCTGCTGACCCGACGACAGTAGAGTCTGCTGCAAATATTGCCTCTGTTGATTTCTTCTCTACAAACTCAACAGTATTTCCTGGCATCGTGAAGGTTCCGACTGTTGTTGATCCACCAACTGAATCAATAACACTTACTAATCTTGCAGTGCCACTGTTGTTACAGAGACGTACCACTGTTGCACTTCCAAATGTAGAAGCGCCTGCAGCGTCAGTACCACATGCTGCCTGGGTTCCTTTTATGTTAGTTAACATGGTTAATTAGTATCCTATGTAGTATTTAGAGATCTCCGAATTGATCACGCATATCTTCTAGCATTCCTTTCTTTGCTGCGATAGCACCTTCAATGTAACCAGCACGACGTTCCCACGTCTGACCTCCCTCAATTCCTTTTGATGGGTTGATGCATGTCTCGTCACCCAGTTTATTGCAAACTAAACCAGCAAGGTCTACTTCACTTCTATCATAGGATGCGGCTGTACCACTAAACATGTGTTTGCCGTTAATCCAAATAGCACCACATTTAGGACATTCTTTTCTCTCTAATTTGAGATCCGACAGTTCCTTATCGTTGGTCATCTTTTAATTCCTTTATGAGTTTATTGTAATCAGGTAAATCCTTTATGAGTTGTTGTTCTAGTTTACGTCTCATCATAAACATCTTCAATCTCACCCAGGCATATCGCAGCTGTAAATCAATATACAAAAATAATCGCACTGTTTCATCTACACCTGCATATGCTACTAGGAGCACCAGGATAGTTGCAAGTACATAAGTAAGGTACATAAGTTGTATCAGCGTGATACTGGTAAATATTTAGAACCTATATTGAAAGGCATCTACTTAAATATCTTCAAACCAAATCAACAGTTCCATGCTCTCAATGATTTGTTGATCCTGCTATCAGGGTCAGAAGCAGTCTTCTTACTGGTTAACTTCTTTTTCATACCTTTCATTCTAGCGCAGAAGGATGCCCTCCTGGGATTTCCAGCCTTCTTGCTTGGTGCTTTAAGGTCAGATCCTGGATTTTCCTTTTCGTAAGACTTTCGTCCTTTCTCATTGAGTCCACCTTCAGAGTTCTTTCCTGATTTTTTTGTCCAGGCTGCTCCTTCGGTAGTCAGGTTATCTTCACGAAGGCGATTTCTCATCCTATCCATCATCATTTTTCTATCACCCATTTTGCCAGCAAGTCCAGTATTACCAGTGGGTGCCTTAACTTGTTTCTTAGCAAGTGGGTTTTTGATATCTAGATTAGGATGACCAATATATCCATCTCCAGGTTTGCCACCAATAACTTCATCAAGATTTTCACCTTCTGGTTCAAATGATTGATTTAAAGGATAGTTAGGCATTGGTACAGGTTTCCTAGTACCTTTTATTTTGTGATCAGGCATTGGTACAGGTTTTTTAGTACCTGTTGGTTTGTACTCAGGCATTGGTGCAGGTTTTCTTAAACTCGATTCATCTAGTTGCAACTCACCTCTCCAATCAGAGAAAGAGTTTGTCAATCTCATTGGTGAGGGTTTATTAAATCTAGATGAAGGTCGTTGGTTTGTAATATTAGTGGGTCGTGTAGCACCCATATATGGTTGTACTTTAATGGGTTTTGGGCCCGTCTCTTTAGGTGGTGTTACTTTTGGTGCAGGAGTAGTTGCTTTTGGTGCAGGGGTACTACCTGTTCCCGTTTTGGGTGCAGGCATTCTCGACTTCATATCCTTCATCAAAGGATTCGTAGTCTGATTCGTTCCTCTAGTACGATCCCTTTCTTTTTTTACAGCAGCAAGTTTTGGATTTGCTTTTGCCCAGGCTGCCATACGTGTTTTTTTATCCGCAGTACGCAGTTTCTCATCAGCAGCAGTTCTCTTTGGTGTAGAAGATGGTGCTGGAGCTGTTGATTTTGGTGGAGTTGATCTGGGAGGAGTTTGTCTGGGAGGTTTATTTTCTGTATTTTTATCTGCAGGAGTTGTCTTCCGCTCTGGAGTTCTGGTATCTTTCTCAGTGCTCTTTGGAGGTGCTACACTTCCATCATCCTCACTACCAGATCGTTTACCGTCTGGTCCTCTGGATGGAATATGTGGTTGAGTGACTCCACCAGTGTTTGGAGTTCTTTCCCCAGCTCTTACGCTAGGTTCGTTTGAATTTTTTGCTGGAGGATTCAACCAATTACCGATGGCACCAGCGGCACCAGAGGCGGCGTTGGTGGCTCTTTCTTTTGCTTTCCTAAGTCCATCCATATACTCCTGGCGGGTCTTCAACCTAATACCTTCAGTAATCTTTGGATTAATAGTGACAGTATTCTTTCCTGTCATTGGTTTGATTTGTTTTTCTTTCGGTTCTTTAGGTAGATCATCTACTTCCCAAAGAAACTCTTCTCTCCAATTGGAAGCCTTAAGTGGTTCGGGTTTAATAATATCCACAGAATCAATCTCCGTTGGGATGTACGTGTCTCTCCAATCCATAGATTCCTTCCATGGATCCTTTTCCTTTTCCTGTTTTTTCTTAGAGTTTCTATCTTTAATTGATTGAGTAGAAGAAACCCCAGTCTTAAGACCTCGGTTCTTCTTCAATTTCTGCATCATTTTTTTCTTCAATTTACTCGCTTTCTCACGAGCATTGGTGGCAGTAAGAGCGGCTTGGCCAACAGATCCAGCCACACTCAATGCATTGCCAAGAACCTTTGTGCCCGCTTCTGCATTGGAATCACTAGAGGACACTTTAGAAATTTTAGTCGATCCCAATTCAGACTCAATTTTCTTCTTCTTTTCATCACCAGCAGATTTTTCTTTTTCCAAAGAACTTTTTCTATCCGAAAGTTCTTTCTTTCTAGTTTTAGATGCAAGAGTATCTTCAGATTTTTTTCTGGCTAACTCTTTACTTCTTCCATCAGAAACTCTTTTCTTAGCCTGAGAAATGAATGACTCCCCAGACTCTTTATCTTTTTGTGCCTTTGTTTTTTTCTTAGCAACAGGAACATTCTTCAAAGCTTCCTTTCTAGCTTCTTTCTTTTTTTCAGCAGCCACTTTTTTGGGATCAGGTTTTGGTTCCTTCTCCTTCCTGACTGAATCGATAAGATCATCGAGACTTGGTTTAGCCATCAACCTTCCTCCTCTTCCTCATCTCCCTTGAGGAGTTTACCCATCTTATCTGTTACCTTACCAACTCCCTTCTTTGCAACATGCACTGCTGCTTTCTTCGCAGCCATCTTAGCAAGTACACCAACGATTGCAGGAGCAGCCTCTTCGAGGTGCTCGGTAGATTCAATCTTTAGGGTCTTTGGATAGTCCTTGTCGCCCTTCTTAGCAGGTGCTTCACCACGTTCACGTTTTGCATGAATGTTTGCCCAGAGACCTTTCTTCTCTTCTAGAGTTTCCTCCTTGACATCGTTTCTATCGTTCTCTTCAGCATCTTTGTTGAGAGCCTTGACAATCTTTCCAGACTTCTTATGCGCTTCAGATCCCTTCTCACCACCTGCCAGGGCCTCTCTAGAGAGGTTCCCAGCGCGACGGAACATCTTGTTCCTCTTTTCCCTAGAGAGTTCCTTCTTACCCTCTTCAACGACCTCTCCAGTTACTTCAACTTCTTCCTTTGGAGTAGAGACAAGAGGTTTACGTTGGGGTCCAGCAGGTTTCGACTGCATAGCTTTAGGATTTAGTTTATTCATAAAGTTACTAAAACCTTGACTCGCCTTTCTCAAGAGTTTATCACCAGCTGGTTCTTCACCACTCATAGACATTCTCATAGTCCTTTTAGGTGGACCTGCATCAGCTCTGATTGCATTCTTACCCTCTTCTACCATCTCACCTTCAGGTTCGTAAGAGTTTCTCATGTTAGTGGGCATTGAACGCTTGAGATTGTTCATCTTTGCAGCGTGAGTCATCTCAGGTCCACGAGCACCAGCAGCATTTGCTTTATCGCGTTGAGCATTCTGCTTCTTTTGAATTGCACTAGTCTCGCCACCACGAGTTCTTGTGCGTTCACCACCTGCAGCAGGACCAGGATTAGTGGAGGATGGGCTCTTCTCACCCTCAAAAAGATCCTCTTCCTTTACACAGTTAGGAACTTCCTTACCATTCTTTTTCTTAGTTCCCTTCGCCTTATAACCATCCCAGCAAGTGTCAGCACCAACGTTCTCGCGGGCTTTCTTCATACCCTCGTCAACTACTTCTACTTCTTCTTTAGCAATTGCCTTACCAACTACCTTACGTCTATTCTTCAAATACTTATCAGACTTGGTATTTTTCTTACCGTCATTATCAACATCATCATCTTCCTGACCTACGGGGTCAAGATTATTTTCATATACAGATTTATAAACAGATGCTAACTCTTCCGCATCATACTTTTTATCAAACATAGCTCTGAAAGAAAGACCTTATCAGAGTTATTTATTGTATTTGGTTCCTGGACCTGAGGCAGGATCATTAGGTTTCATTGGAAGCACTGTTGCTTTAATCCTATCCTTAGGAAAACCAAACTTTTTTTCACTTTGTCCTGGTGTCATAGACTGAACATACTTTCTATAGTCATCAGTACCAACTTCATATGCTTCCATGATATCTTTCAACCATGACTTAAAGATTGTTCCTTCTGGAGTCATACAAATAACATAGTTAGTGCCACGTCTAGAAATTCTCCCCACCTCTCCAGTATTAGTATTTTCAACTAATGTTCCCATGGAAAAAATAGTATTACTCATGTAAGCAACTCTAAGACCCTCGGGATCCAACTTAGGAGCAATTTCCCAATCCTCAGATACGGATACTCCCATACTCTTCTGTAGAGTATTAAACAATTGTTTCTTATCTACGTTTCCAAGAGTGTTTGGAATGCCCGTAGCAAATATCTTAAAGTCCCCATCCTTTGCAGCCTTTCTCATTTTGGATGCCGACATACCCTCAACACCTTCGGAATCAGCATCTCTAGCTCCAGCAGAGATTACTTTTATCTCCTCAAAATCATAGAGATCTCCATTATATTTTTGAGCAAGACTTTGAAACTCAGCAAGTCTATCCTGTCCAACTATAATTGTTACAGATTTATACCCAAGTCCATAACATGATTGCAGAACATTGAAGATAGTCTTTGCTTCTGGATCATCCCTAATGTCATCTTCAAAGTCAGGGAACATAACCCTCATGTATTCAATTTTACTTGAAGGTTCTAAAGGATTTTTCTTGGGATCTTGGGTACGACTTGGATAAATTCTCAAATCAAACTTAGATCTTTTAGCCTCACTACCTGCAGCCTTAAGAAGTTTTTCATGTCCAACAGTTGGTGGATTGAACCTACCAAATACAATCACAGCACCATCAGAAGATGGTTCTCCCATCGTTTCTAATGATTGGAATTCGGGATCCTCGTTTCCTGTTTCACTATTTGTTTGATCGGGATTAGAATCTTTACTGGGTTTAGAAGTAGGTGTCGAGGAAGAATTATCTGGAGACTTAGTATTGCCTGGAAGATTAGGTTTAGAAGGACTTCCTTGTTTTGGTGCCTCACTTTTAGAGTCTCCGCCAGAACTAGTAAATTTTAACTTACCATTAACTGTTTTTGCTACAAATTTTCCGCCTTTATCGTACCATCCACCATGTCCATCTCCAGTCAAACCTTTTTGTTTGGCTTGAGTGGAAGCAGTAGTTTTGACGGCTTCGGATATAAATTCTAGAAAACTTTTCACGAAAAAATTACTGCCTTTTTAAATATTTATTAAAAGGAAACCACTATAGCATTGGATGGTGGTTTAGCTACTATTACAATCCTCCTGCCTTTATCACCAGCACTAGGAGACTTACCAAGGATTAATGGATAACCTTTATTATCTTTTTCTATTGTTTCAAAAGGTTGATCTTTTCTTCTCTTCCTAAGTCTCAAATAAAGATCGTGATCTTTCGCATACTTCTTAGCATCATGCAGTCTACCATTAACGGTTAGAACATTGCCACTAGATGTAGAGTGAACATCCATAGGACCAATATACATGTGAGTAATTGGTCCTCCCATAGGTTGCGTTCCAAGAACAATAGTCTGTTTTAATTCAGAACTAATTTGTCCATATATATCTGGAACCTGTTGGCCTTGAGTAAATCCCAATTGCAAATACTTATCATAAGCGGCTTGAATAAATCTTCCACTAAATCCTGGAACAATTTTTTCTAGTCCGTTTAGTCCTCCGCCAGCCATACTAGGAGCACTTGGACCTTTCATGGATAACTTGTAAATTTTATTTGTAGTTTTAATCTCAACATCGGTGTAAGGTTCATCTCCCGATGCAGATCTACCTGTTACTTTATTAGCAGAAAGAACATTAGGTAGTCTTGTCGAACCCGCCTGCAGAGTGAAGGGTTTACCTCCTTTAATCTCAGAGAAGGAATTAATTGCATCAACAAGACCAGTTTCTTGTCTTTCTGATAGAGTTCCTGCCATATGGGGTCATGGTTCTACGCCCCTATTTAGATAGTTTCTCTCTCTTTCATAAGGAGTTATCTCTCCTGTCCACAGTCTATACCCCTCTTTAACTTCTGGCAAAAGCCACTGGTCCACACGAATACATTGTTCCCAGTTGACGGGGTGAGCACAACTCACCACTACAACAGTAAAGAATGCTCTTATGTGGATCCAGAGACTAAGCATGATGGGGTTTATGTTCCCTATCCATAGGTTTAGAAGACTCAAAGGAATCTCTTGAGAGATTTTTAATTACAATGAATGCATCTTTATTATACTTACGAGTACCAATAGGGGATTGCCATTTCTTGTTATACTCTTCACCGACATCAATACCAGAAACTTGTGTTCCTGCCATTTCAACTACAATATTATCACCTTCTTCCCACCCATATTTTTGAGCGATAAAGGCAACCTGTTCTTTTATAGTAGGTGGTTCCATAACTCTTTCTTCTGGGTCTAATGATCCGTTCATACATCCCCCTCTTTACGGTTTTCGGATTTAGTCACATCAAACTCACCACCAGGGTAACGAGCCATCAGTTTGTGAACATTCATCTCAATGACTTCATCGATAGAAACATTAAGACCCATACATGCCTGTGCGACATACCACATGATGTCTCCAAGTTCACGTTTGAGATGAAACAGATTCTCTTCGTTTACTGGTTTGCCTTGGAAGATAATCTTCTTAACAACTTCAGTAAACTCACCTGCCTCAGCAGACATTCCTACAGCAGCAGTTAGAAGTCGATGCGTTTCAAATCCTTCTCCACGAAGTTCTTGAATACGATACTCAAAGGCATCAGCATCTTGACTGGGTTGAGATGTGACGGCATTCACAAACTCAAGATAGGCATCAGTGTTTACTTTACTAGTCATGAAAATTGGGGATAAATGGTTCTTGTTTGGACTGAGGTAATTTTTTCTTATCATCGAATTCGACGAATATATCATCAAATTCTTCATCGGAAACTTCTTTCCAACTACCACCAACACCACCATCCATATTAACTACGATGTCTTTGGTAGGAAGTTGCTTAGTAGAATTTACATCAACGATATCACCTGGAAGAGGAATGAAACTATAATAATGCCCATCCCATCTAGCATTTCTCATGTGCATGAGATTGACTGCATCTTTTCCAGTACCGCAGTCGGCAATCTTTTCTCCTCTAGGATTAAATACAGAATAGTATCCGTTCATTAGAATTTAAATCCCTCAAATGATTTCTTGGGTTTTTGGTCATCATAAGTATACTCCTCTTCTCGCCCTGAGTCAAGGATGTCGTCCTGTGCTGACTGTTCACAATCATACAGACGCATTTTTGCACGGTCGATTCCAACAACAAATCGTTTGTTTATAGAAATATCATTGAATCGATTCTTCAACTGCTTCACCAAAATTTGTCCGAGTTCTTGGAGCTCATCTGTAGAAAT
>NYTQ01000157.1 GCA_002683585.1 Cryomorphaceae bacterium | reverse complement strand
TCGGCCATTTTATTGAGTATGAGGTCTACATCAATTTGAGGTGTTAACTGGATTTTGTTTTTAGAGATACAATATTTTGGAAAGCTATCTCTTAAAGCTGAGGCTGTGCAATTCTTTAAAGCCAAATGAGATAGAAATAATGCGATACCAACGAGTGCATCACGACCGTAATGAGATTCAGGGTAAATTACACCGCCATTTCCTTCACCACCTATTATTGCATTCTCTGCTTTCATGAGATTTACCACATTTACTTCACCAACCGCCGATGCGTGATAGTTCTCACCTCTTTGCTCAGTAACATCTCTCAGGGCGCGAGTGGAGGATAGGTTTGACACTGTTGATCCAGGTGTGTGGCTTAATACATAGTCCGCGACAGCGACTAAGGTGTATTCCTCGCCAAACATACTTCCATCTTCACATACCATGGCTAAACGGTCAACGTCAGGATCTACGGTAAAACCAATATCTGCTTTGGTTTCTTTTATTTTTGACGCGAGGTCTGTCAAATGTTCAGGCAGTGGCTCAGGATTATGCGGGAATTGACCATTGGGTTCGCAGTACAATTTTGTTATCTTTTCTACTCCGAGCGCCTCTAAAAGTGCTGGTATAAATATGCCTCCTGTGGAATTTACGGCATCTATAACGACGCTGAAATTTGCATTTTTAATGGCCTCAAGATTAACAAGCGGTAGGGCTAAAACTGCATCAATATGTTTTTGAAGATAGCTATCGTCATTTGTAACTGTGCCTAGATCGTCAACCTCTGCAAAACCAAAGGAGGCTTCTTCGGCAATCTCTAAGAGTGCGTTTCCTTCTGCTCCTGAAATAAATTCTCCTTTCTCATTTAGTAGTTTTAGTGCATTCCATTGCTTGGGATTGTGGCTTGCGGTTAGAATGATGCCACCATCGGCATTTTCCAAGGGAACAGCTATTTCTACAGTTGGTGTCGTGGATAATCCAAGGTTAACAACATCAATTCCCAAACCAATAAGGCTTGAGCATACTAGATCAGAAACCATTTGTCCAGAAGGTCGTGCGTCTCGACCGATAACTACTTTAAGCCTTTTGTTTGGATTTTTATTTTTTAACCATGTACCGTAGGCGGATGCGAATTTAACCGTGTCAATTGGAGTGAGTCCCTCGTTAACAGTGCCACCGATTGTACCACGAATTCCTGAGATAGATTTTATAAGTGTCATGATAATGATTTATGTGCTGCAATCATCTGAAGAAGGCTTACAGCGGCCTCAATACCTTTGTTCCCATGCTTTCCACCGGATCTTGCAATTGATTGCTCTATTGTGTTGTCTGTAAGAACACAAAATGAAATTGGCGTATTGAAATCTAACATCACACGCATAATACCCTCTGTCGCCCCCTGACAAACGAAATCGAAATGTTTTGTTTCTCCCTGAATTACAGTGCCAATGGTAATAATTCCATCAAAACTTTGATTCTTTAATAAGAATTGTGCACCCAGAGGTAATTCAAAAGCGCCTGGTACTTTTTGAATTTTAATATTTTCCTCAAGGACATTATTTTCCAAAAGCGTTTGAACAGCGCCTTTACAAAGATTTGAGGTGATTTCATTGTTCCACTCAGAAACAACAATGCCGATTGTTAAATCGGCACCACTTTTAATTTTGCTTTTATCGTACGCTGATAAATTTTTATTGGACGTTGCCATAGCGCAATGGATTTATTTCGAATTTCTTGCAATGTAGGCTTCTAAGTTTTTTTCTTTTGCATAAAAAGACTTAGGGTATATGGTTGCAATTTTCTCGTAGAGCCCTTTTGCTTCGTCAGTCTTTTTTAGCTTTTCTGCAATGAGACCGGCTTTAAATAGATACATAGGGCTTGTGAAGTCATTTTCGTTCGTTACTGCCGCTTCTTGATATAAAGCGTAAGCTTTTTCATAGTTTTTCAGCTCGGATTGACAATCTCCTTGCAGTCCTATCACTTCAATGCTCACGTAGGTGTCATCTACATTTACATTCTCAAGTAAAACGAGGGCTTCTTTATATTTTCCTTTTCTCATGTACTGCGTCGCAAGGATATATTTACTTACTTCTCCACCAATTTTACCATCATATTTTTTTACACTTCTTTGAAGTTTTTTAATCGGATCGGTTTTAGCACCTGCCTTACTTGTGTCAATGGCGTTATTCTTACCTTCGTTTGCTATTGCATTCAAGGCAACGAAGTATGTTTCTTTGGATTTCTCATTGTCAGGTTTCCACATCCATTGGCGGTAGCTTAAAAACCCAAGTACCAAAACGACGAGTGTACCAGCGGCAATCGTGGAGATGCGAAAGCTTTTGTTTTCACTAAATTTCTGTTTTAAGTCTTCTAAGGAAAAGTTTTCAGTCATTTTCTAAAATTTGTAGGCAAAAATAGTCTTTTTTTTGCAATTATGAACTAATGGTTTATTGCCATTCATGGGAAATCAAGGTGCTTCGTTTTAATACGTTACTTCAATTAAGGTAGTGTCCAGGAATGTGGTGTTTGCTGATGCAATATCGACTATAGAGGTTCCGATCACCCAATACATGATTGAGTAATTCTCATTTGCGTTATTTGCACAGTAAATGGTCGTATCTAAATCCCCGTAGAAATTTTGTTCTTCAGCAGGGCAGCATTCAGAACAATTGGTTTTTCCTTCCTGCTTAATATATCTAAAATGATCTTCAATCTGTGGGCTATTATTTAAAAGGCGTATCCCAACCCATGATTTCCCATAAGTTTCTAGGTTTACGGTGTTGACTTCTTCTAGCGTTAGTGCTGAGAAATAGATAATCTCCTCACCCTCAAAATAACCATCTTTCTCAAGCTCGATTTTGTACTTTTCCATTTGAGCTCTTTCGAATGAAAACGCGTATGAGCCATCGTTTTGTGTGAAAGTTGAATCCGTGAGTAATTCTTCACCAGTACCCACAGGATAGCTGTAGAGGTAGAGCTTGCAGTTTTCCAGACCGCTTGAGCTACTCAAATCTGTGACCGTTCCTGAAATCTCAAATATCCCTGCGTTCTTTTGACACGAGCCAATCAGGAATCCAATAAGCAATATAAGCATCAATTTTTTCCTCATGTCAATCTATCTAAAAATGATGCTTCTTTCGACTTTGGGACAAATAAATAATCCCCATCTTCTTTCTGTTTACCCTCCTCTCGTATGACTTTGTAATTGGAAATTCCGTACTGAACATATTCCAAGGCATCAAAAAATTTTATAAAGTCCTCTAGATTCTTATTGGCAATTTCTATTTGAACAATTGGAAGGTGCTGGACAAGGGCAGGTTTTAGTGCTTGAAAAACGATCCATTCATAGCCTTCAATGTCACATTTGATATAATCGAGTTTTGTCTCATCTTCAATGAGAGATAGTGGATTTACAATTCGAACCTCCTGTGTTCTCTCATTTGACCCTGTTTTGTCCTTTGAAACATATGGAAGGCCGGTTCGAATCATTCCATCTTGCATTGGGAGTACCATTGTTACTGTTCCGGAATCTTTTCCTAGAGCGACATTGTGAAGTGTTACATTTTTTTTATGGCCTAAAAAATGACTCAGTACATTAAAATACTGGGGCAGGGGTTCCACGCAAATCACTTTTCCCTTTGGGGTAATTCTTGAGAATGTTTTTGCGAAATAGCCTAGATTAGCTCCAATGTCCAGAACAACGTCATCCTCTTTGATGAATGATTTAACCTTATAGTGATACTTGAATTTGTGATCACCCTTTAATAACCCTATGTCAAATAAGACATAAAAGACCCGATGTAATAATTTCAGGTAGCTTTTTTCACTTAACATTGAAAACAGAAATTGTTTAATGGCCTTCATAAACACGAAAGTATCAAAAAAACAACTTTACACACCTTTTAAATAAGGGCAAATTGTCATCAGATGAATTACAATTTGGTATTTTTAAAATAAGAAATTGATATTTTACCATGTTCTATGTTTCCCAGCTTGTTCTTGTAAAGCCTTAAGGGCTATTCGGTCTGCTTAGCTAAAGTGACTTTTGACAAGCGCTAAATGTGTTTAGACGGCTCAAACGAACTTATATAAATTGAAATGAAAATTGAAGAACTAAAAACAAAAGAAGAATTATTAACGGTTTATCCGCTTTTAACGAATTTGTATCCAAATTTGACGCACTTAGAATATGAAAAGCAGCTTGAGGTCATGCTGCCGCACAATTACTCTATGCTTGCCGTCTATGAGGAAAAAGAGATTGTTGGCTTGAGCGGCGTTTGGATTGGGCATAAGCTTTGGTGTGGAAAATATATGGAGCTCGACAATGTGGTCGTTGCGGAGGGTTTTCGTTCTCGAGGAGTTGGGGCAATGTTATTTGATTATGCAAAAAATCTGGCAGTGAAGAAAGCCTGTGTTTCAATCGGTTTAGATGCTTTTACATACAACCATGCTGCACACAAGTTCTTTTTTAAGGAGGATTTTGTTGTGAAGGGGTATCATTTTGTGCACGAAATTGAAGAGAATCTCGGCTAATTTCATTCAAGTACTTCGAGGTTAGCAAAGCGAAGTAAAATCGTTTTGCTTCCATGATGTGGGAAAAATATCGTGGCTTTTTGATCTGCTCCGCTTCCTTCCATATGAGTTACTTTTCCCTTCCCAAATCGTTCGTGCTCAACATTAAAGCCTACTTTGATTTCTTTATTGCTCTCATTTGATTCATTATTTGATGCTTGTGCTCGTTTTACATCTTTTAGGGAGCGTAAATTTCCAGGAGGTGGAGCGCCTAGGTTTTTGTTTAGTCCTCCAGTCCTTGCGGTTTGAAATTTATTTCCAAAAGAGCCCTTTCCCATTGGTTGTTTCACGGTATTAAAAGATAGATAGTTCGGATCAATTTCGTCCAAGAATCTAGAGGGCTCACAGCTGATCGCTTGCCCCCATAAAAACCTGGAACTCGCATATGAGATGGTGCAAGAGTGCATCGCTCGGGTTACGGCTACATAGAACAACCTTCTTTCCTCTTCAAGGTCAGTTCTAGATTGCAATGCCATTTGAGAAGGGAATAGGTTTTCTTCAAGTCCAACGAGGTATACATTTGGGAATTCGAGACCTTTACTTGAGTGAATGGTCATGAGAGAAACATGGTTTTTCTCTTCAGGCTTATCTTGGTCAGCGTCAGTCAGCAATGCCACCTCAAGCATAAAGTCCGCCAATGTTTTTACTGAATCGTCTTCATTAGAATTTACAAACTCTTGAATACCTCCGAGTAGCTCCTCTATGTTTTGAAATCGCTCCACTTCTTCGGGGCCCTTGTTTTTTTCATTTATTAATTCGCGCATGATACCAGATGACTTGGCAATACGCTCTGCGAGTGTAAAGGCATCTTTTTCATTTACCTCGGCTTGAAAGCTTTTAATCATGGTTACGAATTCTCCAATTCTAGCCTGTGTCCCTCGATTGATTTCTACAGGGTATTTTTGAAAATCCGAAATCACCTCCCAAATACTTGTGCTATATTTATTTGCTGCAACGATGAGCTTTTCAATACTTGTTTTTCCTATTGCACGTCTCGGGTAATTGATGACTCTTTTTAAAGC
>NYTQ01000156.1 GCA_002683585.1 Cryomorphaceae bacterium | reverse complement strand
TACCATTGAATTGAAAGAATCGGTTGATTACATCTCTGTAACGTCACAGAGTGGAGGTGGGCCTAAAACCAATGCAAACACTCAACAACGAACCAAATCATCAGGATCCAGCAGACAACCAGGAATAGAACAAGCAAACAACAGGACTCCTGTTGGTGCAAACAGTGGAGGCGTGGTAACCAGGGTACCGACAGATTCAGTTTTCACAGTATTGGTACAACCAGTTTATTCACGCAAGAAAATAAAAGAAAAGTTCAACTTGAAAGATTTTGCAAACGGCACATTGGCCAAGGATGGATTTATTTAATGGCCAAGTACGCATCAACGTCACCTTATGCCCGTACACCACAAGGCAGTGGGTATCTAGGCATATACCAACCACGCTCATTTGATTTCAACAATGATGACATAGAATACAGTATAGACAAATTTTACAGTCTACGACCTGACCTACTGGCTCATGACTTGTATGGCAACACCAAACTATGGTGGGTGTTCAGTGTGAGAAATCCAGACGTGCTCAAAGATCCTGTGAATGACTTCGTAGAGGGCACCATCATAAGAATACCAAGACAGGACGACATCGACGCAGGCCTAGGAGCATAACATGGTAGTCCAAGTAGTCGGAGGAGTCTACTATGTAGGCGCATTTGCTTTCACTTCATTGGCGGCCGCCTACGCATTCATCAAAAGTGGTGAACTCAGAGACACTGTTACTGATGCCTACAATTACGTCACTGGCAATGAGACTGAACTGACCACACTGGAAGAATTAGGCTATGGCGAAGTAACGGAAAAGAAAGATTGGAGCAAGTCATATTACAATGGCAGTGACGCAACCACGTCGGACATCAAGGCAAACAAGAAATACGTAGAGACCCAGAGCAATCACAGAAATGTTTTCACAGGAGAGCAAACCATTCCTGTGGACCAACCAGTGCTCAAACTGGATGAAAAATCTTTCGAAGCACCCGAGATAAAAAGTCAATTAAATGACCTTGTCAAATTGGAAGATCAAAAAAACATAATGATCAAGAACAAGGAATGGGACAAACTGCCCACACAAAATAAAACAGTATACAACAATCAAATAGCACAGAAGGAACAGTCGATCGCAAACCATATCAGGCAGGTGAACGCACCGGTCAAACCAAATGGTGTCGAAATCACCCAAAAGACTGCACCAGTGGTGAATACCAAAACCTACAACGGCAGTGTCACACAAAAGACTGTGCCAGTGGTAGAAACAAAACCATTGGTGAACGCACCCAACGTGAAAGAGAGTTTGGCCATCAACCAAGCGGCCGGACAAACAGCCAGTGTGAAAACTGGTGTGATACCGGAGCAAAAGACTTTCACTGACAGGAACAGACTGGCGGCGGAGAACGGTGCAGTGGCACAGAGCACCACAGCAACACCTGAATACGGCAACACACAACCACCACCAGGGTTCTTGGAAACTCCTGTGCAGATCGATGACAACAAAGAAGTCTCAGTAGGCGAAACAGGTGAATCAGATGTAGTGGAAGGCACCAAGACTGCACAGAAAAAAAGAAAACAAAAGACAGTGATGTCCACAAGGAACATAGGTGAGAACATCTTGTACGGGTTAGAACCGTCCACATATGAATTCCAATTATCAGCAATGACCAAGAATCAGTATGCAACAGGAAACTTCAGCGGATTCGCCGACAGGCGTATTGTTTTGAAAACGAGTGGTTTACCAAAAAGATCATTTGAACTTGCACCTGGTTCGCAACTCAATTACCACGTGAGAAATATGCAACTGAACAGTACCATTGGATTGAATTCTGCAACTGTTACGTCAAACGTACATAATATGGAATTTACAGTGCTTGAACCATTTGGAGCATCATTGCTGGATGACTTGCATGACGCCGCTGTGGATGCCGGACATTCTAATTACTTGCAAGGTATCTACCTGTTGAAACTTAAATTTTATGGCATGGATGACGAAGGCAAACCTTCTGACTCTGGTGTTGAAAAATATTTTCCATTGAAAATAGTCAACTGCCAATTCAACGTAACAGGTGGCGGCACGGAATATAATTTCACAGCAGTTCCATACAATGCCAACGCACTGACAGACAACAGGGCAAAGATCGATCAACCAATAAACATCAAGGGAGCCACAGTGGGAGAACTGCTGTACAATCTACAGGATCAGTTGAATGAACAACCTAAGATAAAAACCAATGGAGAAGGCTACGATCTAAAAATTGTGGGCAAACCTTTCAAGTATGGCACCACACCAGGACAGGAAGATTCCGAGATAGAAGGATACAACGTTGGATTGTATGATGTGCCACAGACACAAACAGGCAAGGTACCATTCTCGGACATACTGCTCACAGGTGGAGGCGCAGATTCTAAACTGGCTATCGAATTGTTCAAGTCAACAATGAACCATGATGCTTTCTCCAGTTCCGCCAACAAGGTAACTTTTGAACTCAACGAAGAAGGCAAGTTGATAAAAGAGGAATTGAGAGCCAAGGGTGCTGGACAGATCAAATTCAACGACCAATACGCAACAAGAGTGTACACCTACAACGCAGGCACACCAGTACTCAGTATAATCCAAGCCATTATAGATTCGAGTGATTACATCATGCGTCAGTTCAAGACGGACGAAACTATGAACGTGGATGTAAACGCATATGGCGAAGTCCCATGGTACAAGATTGATTACAAATGGATCACAGCCAACAAAAGCAAAACGCCGAACAAGTTCATCGTACGCCCATACTGGGTTGACCAATATGTGGCATTGCCAAACTCAGATCCGAGTGTGAAAATAAATGTCAAAGAAGTCGCCAGGGAATACGATTACATCTACACAGGCAAGAATAGGGACATACTGAATTTTGACCTGCAATACAATTTTGCTTTCTTTGCCGCCACTGCCGCACAGGACGACAAGACACCGGGTGGCACCAACAACAAATTGACAAAGAGCGAAGTGCTGACCAAAAAGTACGGAACAGGAGAAAGTGAAGAAGGAGACAAGGCAGTTGACAAAGGACTTGCAGTGGTGGAAACCAAGATCACTGACACTGACGCCAGGGCGGAAACCCAAGGTGGTGAATTAGGAGCAGTGCCTGGGTATAAGACTGCATCAATAATCAAGAAACAACTGTCAGATCCACAGGCAGATTTGATCAATCTAGAACTGGACATACTGGGAGACCCATACTACTTGGTACAAGAAGATTTCAATCCGAATGTATTTCCACGCAGTGAGGCAAACGCATACGAACTTGAAGATGGTTCGATTGACGCCAACAACGGACAGGTGTATGTGAGAGTGAACTTCAAGACACCCACAGACATCGATGATGAAACAGGACTGATGGCAGGCCTGCAAGGCAGTGGCAAGTATGACACATCATTCTTTGGTGGGTTCTACAGACTGATATCAGTGGCAAGCAATTTCGAGGAAGGCAGATTCACACAGCAACTGGGCATGGTGAGATGTAGACACCAAGAACTTGAACAACCAAAGGCACAAGAGACTGGCATGACGAATGGAGTGGCAGGAGGACAGGCAGTAGCACCAGCATCCGCCGACACATTCCAAACAGGCAGTGAGACACAAGTAGACACACCCACAGAAGCGACAATCAGGAGCGGATTGTACATCAACAACATCATTAGAAATTTAGGTATCAACTCAGGTGGGACTACATCCACTGCAACAGCATCCACAAACTCGGGTGGCACAGAAAACGAGCAAAGAGATTACAGCAACAATGCAGACAATGTGTTGGCATCCAACAACGACGGAACACACACTCAGACCAACACAGTCACTGGATTGGTAACTGGGAATTCATTTGGTGGACAAATGATAACACAGGACAACAAACTACTATCGGGTTATGGTCGGGAAGTAGGATCTACGATTGGACCAGGAGGAGCAAGTGTGGCCTCAAGCACAACAGTAACGCAAGTGGGCAACAGGACGGTGACTGAAACAACAGAGATAGACGGCAATAAAAAAGTTAAGAAGGTCACACAAGAAACTACAACCGGAGGAGAAGTCACTGAAGTCATCTCCGAAGAGAAAACGTCAGGCACGGACAAATACGGTGGACTGACCAAGGAAGAATACTACGAAGGCAAATCAAATCCTACGTTTGATCAATCAACCGGAGTGACATTCGTTACTGTGAGTACGGCAGATGCGGCATTCAGAGGAGGCAAAAGAGTTGAAAATGAATGTTTAGATGCAGGAGGTGGTAAGCATGAATGTCGTAAGAAAAAGATAGACTGGAAGGTAGAGAACGGATACTTAGAGAAGAAGAAAAGCAAGACTGGCAGTGGGCGTGATATCTATACTCCTACATATGATACTTTTGAAAGAACCAAGGTAGCAAGATAATGGCAACAGAAAAATTCACTTCCAAACCAAACAGAGACTTTATAACGTCCAGCAATCGTGTGGCCAGCCACGCACTGTACATCGGCAAGATCAAGAACACCACAGACCAAGAACGCAACGGCAGGGTCAAAGTGTTTGTTGGGGCATTCGGCGGACAGGAAGCCAATCCTGACACCTGGATCACAGTTAGATATCTGACACCATTCTACGGAGTCACACCAGGCAATCTCACAAAGCCTGGCAGTAAGGACTGGAGTAATTCACAAAAGTCATACGGAATGTGGATGCCACCACCCGACATAGAAACTCAGTGTGCGGTGATGTTCGAAGAGGGTGATCTCAGTAGGGGTTACATCATAGGATATCCGATAGACCTGTATATGAACAACATGTTACCGGGTAATCCTTCCACCAGGTTAAAGAACGTAGACGAGGACAGTGCTGATTACGATTCAGAACTGATACAAGAAAAAATCAGTGCCACACCAACAACGGAATTCAACAAGGCGGAATCTGTTAGGACCACTCCCGACACCACTAGGAAACCTGTGCATCCATTTGTGGACAGGCTAATAGAACAAGGTTTGGCCAATGACAATGTGAGAGGCAACACGTCATCATCCGCAAGGAGAGAATCACCGTCGCAGGTGTTTGGAATTTCAACTCCAGGACCAGTTGATTTGTTTGGGCAGATATCCAACAATCCAGACGTAGGTAACCTTCATGGTGCCATACAAGACAAGGACGGTAGGGTCATCAAGAGAGCAAACTCAAGACAAGGTGGACACACCTTTGTGATGGACGACGGAACACCACAGGAAAATGTCAACAACGAAACAATCGGAGAGAAGACCAACGAACTGATAAGATTGAGGACACGCACAGGACATCAGATAGTGATGCATGACACAGAGGGTTTGATTTACATCGGCTCTGCTGACGGCAAGTCATGGATGGAATTCACCAAAGACGGCAAGATAGATATATTCGCCGGCGACTCTGTGAGTGTGCATACCAAACAAGATTTCAATTTCAGGGCAGACAGAGATGTCAACATAGAAGCGGGCAGGAACATCAACATGAAAGCGGCTGGCACAACCAGAACTGACGTCAACGCATACCATGATCCTGCCATAGACAAGGTCAGCACAGGCGCAATCAGATTGGAATCAGCAGGCGAAACACACATCAAGGCAAAGGGCGAAGGCAGGATCGAAGTAAATGAAGATTTCAAAATGGAATCGTTGCGTGGACACGTGGACATCCGTGCATCGCAGATAGCAGGTCAAGGTCCTGCAAGTGTAATATTCCAACGTAAAGATGTGAGAATACATGCCACAGGTGATGTAGACGTGTTAGCAGGAAATATTTTAAACCAAGATGACAGTTTGACATCAAACATAAATCTACAAGCAGTCACAGACGCTGACAGTGTGGTGGGCAATTTTAATTTGAAAACCACAGGTAAAGTAAACGTGGACAGTGTGGGCGACACTTCATTGAAAAGCACAGCAAAACTGCAAGTTTCAAATGCGGGCACTGACATAGATGGTGGCACAATAAACTTGAACTCTGGCACTGTAGCAATAACCACAGCAGGAGAATCAGCAACAGCAGACCAGGCAACCATAGAATCGTTACAGGTACACAAACTACCAAACACAGACGAGCAGTTTGTGTTTCCTTATCGTACAGATTCGAGAGCAGTCACAGTCAGCGGCAAAAAACTACAATTAAGGTCAATCATGAAGAGAGTGCCTGTGCATGAAGAATGGTCATTGCACGAGGATAAAGTTAGGAGCCTTGTAACACGTGACAGGACAGACAGGGAATATTTGGAACCACTCAAAGACAAAAAGTCACCAAATGACCTAAGCACAAGGACTTAAATACAGTATGCCAGCAATAACAAAAATAGGAGTAAGCAACATATCGGGAGGCACACTAGCCAACGGACAAGTCAGCAACGTGATCGTGAACGGAGCACCTATCAATGTCAAGGGCGATGGACCACATGTTGGCCACGGCATAGGCATACACGCGGCACCAATGAGCACTGTGGACAGTTCAAGCACTGTCAAAGCGGGAGGCAAGTTTGTGATAAGAGAAGGCGACAACGCAAATTGTGGACATCCACATGTGGCGGGATCCGGAGACACAAACGCAGGGTAATATGGCAAAAGTAAAATTAACAAAAACTACCACTGGCGATAATCGAGCAACGCCACGAAACATCAAAAGTTACGTTGGATTCAGCACTGTTAACAGGGATTTCGACTCCAACACACTGTATGATTATGAACTTGCTAGAACAGACTTACTGAACGCATTCTACATCAAAAAAGGTGAGAAACTAGAATTACCTGATTATGGTACTATCGTGTGGGATATGCTGTTCGAACCTATGACATCTGACCTTAGCAAAGCAATAGAAGAAGATGTGATCGAAATAGTTGGCAGAGATCCTAGATGGCGCCTAGACACATTACAAATACAACAACAAGAATATGGCTTAAACATTTCATTAGACATCACATATATTCCATATAGCATAGGAGAATCGCTATCTCTTGCGTTTAATCAGGAACAAGGTCTTGCAGTAACGTCTAATCCGATACAAGCAGGCTCCAATACCAGTGTGCCTTCAGCATACTAATAAGTACGCACATTATTACTAAAATAAATACACACATAACATGGCCACAACAGATAGACAGAACAGTTTACTAATATCACAAGACTGGCAAAAGATCTATAGATCTTTCCAGCAGAGTGATTTTGCATCATACGATTTTGACACACTACGCAGGACTATGATACAGTACTTGCAGAACAATTATCCAGAAGATTTCAATGATTACATTGAATCATCAGAGTATATTGCACTGATAGATTTGATTGCATATCTTGGACAGAACTTGTCATTCAGAACAGATCTAAATGCGAGAGAAAACTTCATAGACACAGCACAAAGACGTGACAG
>NYTQ01000015.1 GCA_002683585.1 Cryomorphaceae bacterium | reverse complement strand
ATAGGTCTTCACTTACGGCGCCATTAGACCATAAATAAGTAAAAGGAGAAACACCTCCACTTACCGTTAAATCTACAGAACCTGTAGCATCACCAAAACATAAAATATCAAATTGGGTATGGTTGAGTGTAATACCGTCAGGTTGATTTACTTCTTCTGAGATGCTATATAGACATCCTAATGAATCTGTAACCGTTAATGAATATGTTCCTAAAGTTAATGCGGATATTGAGTTTAGTGCAGTATTGTCTGACCAAAGATATGTGTATGGCGCCGTTCCACCACTTACCGTGCTTTCAATAGAGCCTGTAGCTGCTCCAAAGCAATCTACATCTGTCACTTGAAGTGAAGCAAACAGAGAATCACTTGGCTGCGTCACAGCTGCTGAAATAGAAAATGTACAAGCATTCGTATCTGTTACAGTAATAGAATATGTTCCTATGGCCAATCCTGAAAGATCTTCTGTCGTATCTGTAGTGCTCCATAAGTACGTATAGGGAGCCGTTCCTCCCGTAACACTTGCATCAATTGATGCTGTAGAATCGCCAAAACACGCCACGTCTATAACTGAAAGTACTACATCAAGTGGAGCAGCTGGCTCAGTTACTTCTACAACGATGACCTCAATACAATTTAAGGTATCTGTTACGGTTAAGGTATAGGTTCCAACTGTGAGGTCATTAAGATCTTCTGTTGTATCACCCGTGTCCCATAAATAAGTGTAGGGAGCAGTACCTCCTTGCACGGTAACGTCAATACTTCCCGTAGCATTGCCAAAGCAATCCACATTGATATGTGTTTCAGTGATCTCTATAGGTGCTGCAGGCTCGGTGACTGTTTCTGTCAGCGTATCAGTACAGCCATTTAAATCTGTCACTAGCACACTATAATCTCCTACAATAAGGGTATCAATATCTTGTTCACCCGCTGAATTAGACCATAAATACGTGTAGGTAGGAACACCGCCAATGACTGACAAATCAATAGCGCCATCATCACCTCCGAAGCAGGAAACGGCAATAGAATCAGAACTCAATTCTAGAGGAGTGGGCTCCAATAAAGTAACGGATGTGTTTACCTCACAACCATTGGTGTCAGTGACCAAAACATTATAGGTGCCAGCGGCTAAAGAATCTGCAATATCGGTTGTATCTCCATTGGACCATATTACCTCATAAGGACTTGTTCCACCCGAATAAATTACTTCAGCCAAGCCATTGCTATCTGCAAAGCAGCTTACATTAAAACCATTGAAATCAGTCAGCACCGAAGCACTAGAAATTAATAATGGGGGCTCCGTAATATTAAAAGTATCTGAAGCAATACATGAATACTCATCCACAACATTGAGAATATATTCACCAGGCGCCAGATTTGAAATACTATCCACAGTAGAAGCATTTGACCAAGAATAAAAAATCGGCTCCGCTCCTACTACATCGGTAGAAATATATCCATCATCATTGCCAAAACAAAGGACGTTTTGAAGTGATGAAAGCGAAATAATAGGATTGGTATAAATGATAACTGTTTCAAAAGTATCAATGAGACAATCCAAACCATCAAAGGTAATTTGCACACTGTAAATACCAGAATCAGCCAATTCAGTTTCAGGAATGGTTACTGCAGATCCTGATCCTGAAAACCCATTTGGTCCTGACCAAGAATAATTTGCCAATGCTGAAAAAGTTGCTGATAAGTTAAGAGATTCAGTTTCACAGACAGGATAGTTATAATCTACGGCTGGAGGAGGACAACCTGAAACATTAATTAATAAAGTATTACTTGCCGTTAGTGGACAGCCATTTGCGTCCAATAAGTCAGAGGCTCCGTCATTACCATATTCGTTCCCTGAAATTTCACCTGTTCCAAAAATATAGGTCACATGTTCCAAGGTTGAATCACACTGAAACATTAAACAATCATCAACCACTGTAACAAGGAAAGTGATAACCGTACTGTCAGTACCTTCAGGAGAAGCAATGACTTCTCCTCCACTTAACGCGTCCGCTCCTGTTCCAATTCTAACTTTAATCGAATTAGTTGCCGCATCATATTCGGCTTGATCGTCACCAACTACATCCGTTTTTGCACCAGAATTAGGCCCAAAGTCGATTGAAATTGAATTTGCAACATATTGTGTTCTAGGATCAAGCGTATCAACAATGAAGGTGTTTAATGATAAATCAGAACCGATGTTCTTTCCCACCAGGGTATACTCTAGAATATCCCCCGGCTCAACAATTCCGCCATTCAAGTCATCTATGTAGACCGATGCCCTTAAATCAGGCTCATATATATCTATGGCAGAAGTTATTACACGGCACAAAATATTTTCACCTGAGGTTGAAACCCGAACGGTGGCTGAATTCGTATTATTACCGATGTAATTAAAGCTTGAATTATCGGGAATATAAATAGCTG
Organism: Cryomorphaceae bacterium; assembly: GCA_002683585.1. The sequence goes on along the minus strand of NYTQ01000015.1, from coordinate 6,882 downwards.
CATCATACCCCAAATTATTATTGTATCCTGGATTTCTATATGGCGTCACCACTGCATCATAGGATATAGTGCTATTGAAACAATTGTTAACGGGATGCAAAGCATCAGAAATAGAGACATAAGAACCCGCACCATTAAACGAAAGACCATCTCCAGCAGAACTCCGGTCACCCTCGTGGGCGATAACTCCTAATTCAAATGAAACAGGACCAGCAAGTGGGGTGTTAAAACCTGAAATAGGTATATCAAGCGTCGTGCCGACTCCAATAGCACCATACCCATCAAAAACGGTTAGGTTTCTCATAGATTCATAAATATTTTTGTATACGACAACGATAGACCAACCACCAAATACATTAAAAGCATTCGAGCGCGCAACCACATTTGCGACGGTAAACCTTGCTTTAATACCTGCATTTTGAACGATACCGGTAATATCTTTAAAACAATTATAGCTTGGATGACTAATACCACTTATATCAATGGTTTCCTCTGCTATTATATCTTGATATGGGTCAGAATTCACAGCTAATTTTACTTGATCTCGATTTGCGTAACCCTGAGTACCTGAACTAATTTCAGCACTCCAATACAACCCTGCCCAGAGGATCTCACTGCAGTTTTCTAAATCTAGGCTGTCACTCGTAGACATGAAAGTTGAAACATCACCATCGATATCAACATATTGCATGTTTTGATTATCATTGGCTCCGTTGCCGCTGGGCGGCATCTGTGCTTGTAGATTGGCGCAATTACCGCTACTACAAGATATAGCAACGTTTGAAAGAAAACGTATCCCTCCCTTTTGAGCATTCTGATACCTAACATCAAAAGTCTCAAATAATTGACAATATCCTGAATTACAATACCCTACAAAAAAAAGTAGGAGCGTAATTAAGGCTCTTATAGACCTCAAAAGAAAATTAAAATTATTGATCAGTAACACAGTTTAAATTGTAAGAAAGACACTTACCATCTTAACGACTATTTCGTAAAGAAGTTGCTAAAATAGTAAAAACGTTTTCCAATAGAGAAACGGGGGGCATTTTACCTATGTATTCGCAANAAATCATTGGGATATACCCGCAATACCTTACTTAGTTTTGTGAAAACCCACCTTTCATTATAGCTAAAGATTCCTTTCCGATACCAACTATAGACATCATATTTAGAGGGAACTCTAAGAGCACATGGGTGAAACTCAAAAAGAAAAGAAAAGTCAGGCCTAAACCATAATCGATCAGGTATACAACACACGCTGAAATCCAAATCACAATTACCGCTATAAAACGCACCTTAGGTACTTTATGCCAACGTATTACTTCCGTCTTACTAAACCAATTGAGATAATGATAGAGATAGGCAAATGCAATAAATCGCATCAATAGAATTCCTGGTGTAGAATAAAAAATTACAGCTAAGGACTTTTTAGGATCAACATAAGGCCTATCAAAGATATCGGTATATCCGGCGACTGTTGGCATATCAGCTAGATTAAACTCCCGAAGTATTTGAAAGTTTAAATTGTAAAAGCCTTTTCCATCTGCAAAATAAGAGTCTTTTCCGTATTCAGAAATTTGAAAAAAAGTGGTGTTTGGTAAAACATAAATTAAAAGAAAGGGAACCAAAACAAAGCACAAAACAGACAAAAGACCTGTTTTTGACCTTGATTTNAGCGCGCCAAACAGCATAAATAAACCAGTAAATAAATACACGTGAAANAATGTAGGTAAAAGAGAGGTCAATGCAAAGGTGGTGTAATTTGGCTTAAAAACCTCNTTCCCCATAGCGTTAGTGTAGTTTGGCGCAAACCAACCATCGATAAAGCCAAAAAGAACAATGATTAAGACGGCTTTAATAAANATGTTTTTCACCAAGACAAACAACAAAGAGCTTATAAAAGCGAGTAAAATAAGTTTATCTCCGAGATTTAATTCAAAAAACATTTCCGTAAAACTCGAATGAAACTCATAGGTATGCGCAATATCACTATAGCCTAATAAACAGCCCACACCGAGAAGGATGACAAAATCATACTTACCTGTGGAAAAATACTTTCGGTCGTGAAGCCAACTGATCTCGGTTAAATAATGAAGTGGCCCAAGAAAGGCATACGCAANTAAAAACACCTCAAAAGGCATTACAAATGCTGCAATCATGCTTATGAACATGAGTGCAATATTTAAATAATTGATTTGATCTTGCCTTTGAGCACTTAGCATGGAATAAAATTAGGTAAAAACCTTAAATGCTTCTATTATTTTGACTAAAACAAAGTCATTTGATCATCTTCATTAGCTTTACCATCAGGTTTGTCATCACTCAAATCCCACTCAATCGTATTAGCGGTNTTTTCTTCGCCTACGATNTTATCATCAACCTGCTTGGCAGATTTATTGGGTTTGTTTTTTTTCTGAGCTATAACTTTTGCTTTTTTTTCCTTTTCGACTGAATTCTTTTTAGGTTTTATCTCCGTTTTNACCTTCGGTATTGGTAAATCTTTCGTTTCTTCTTTACTATCAGCCTTTGGTTCTGGAGAAGATTCTGCAGTTGTTTCTTTAACAAGCTCTGCATCCTCTATTTCGCTCGGCAAATCGTTGCTCAATACTTGTTCTTCAGNAGCCGGCCANGGCTCCTTCCCTTCTCCAATAGCATGATTGAGTAAGACCTCTTTGACTTTAAGCTTGGTAAGCTGATTACCTTGAGCTTTCATTCCCTTTATATCGATAAATGAGCTCAGATCTAAAATAGTATCGGGAAGATTTTTCGTTGCTTTTAAATGTTTATTGTAAACAATTTTAACCTCTGGTTTAAAGGCTGTAGAAACAACAGCTAAAGATGAACCATCACTATCACTAATAAATACGACTCTTTTGTTACTCGTTGACTCGCACTCAAATCTTTTAACATAATGTAGCTCTTTCTTACCGTCATAGTACACTGCAGATATCGCACGAGTGGGAATCCATTTCTCAAGATGAATCATGTCCTCCTCAAAACGTGTTGAAAGATCGAAGCTACTTAAACGATAAGAACCGTTGGAATAAAGCGAAAGTAATTTATCGTCTCCCTTAAAATCTCCTAAAAACTGACCTCTTCCCTCATCATTTAATCNACCAACGACATCATCAAACCAAATTTTGCGCGCAGCGAGCGTCGAACCACCGGTTTCCTTGAAAATAACCTTCTGTACCAATTCCTTGGTCACCCGATTACCAACTGATTTCCTACCCTTTATGATTAGGTCACCCAAATCAACATCAAATTTTAATCTTTTCAAATGAGGCCTTGGTCTCAAAGCAACTGTGACAATTTCTCTTTCGCCATTTGGATTAGCAGAAAAATAGAGCACCTTGGAGTTTTTGTTGCCTTTAGTTAAATCATATTCCGTATCTCTCGTAATACTATTGACATAAAAACGTTTCATCATTGTGGGCCCCGAAGTTCCGTCTCTATACATCACATGATAAATCGTTCGCTTATCTCCCCGCTTCCAGACATTGGCATAAACCAAATCTTTTCCGACAAATTTCTTATCCGTNATCTTGGTAATCAACATCTTACCTGTCTTAAAGAAACAGATTATGTCATCAATTTCTGAACAGTCATTTACCGCTTGTACCTTGCGTAAACTATGACCAATAAAGCCTTCATCATAATCTACAAAAAGCTTCTTATTGGCAATAATCACTTTAGAGGCGCTAATATTTTCAAATGTTTTTATTTCCGTTTTACGTTCTTTGCCTTGGCCAAAGTTCTTCTTAAGGTTCCGGAAATACTCTATCGCATACTCNACGAGATTTGCTAANTTNTCCTTTACAGCNTTGATTTGATCTTCAATCTTCAATAAATTATCATCCGCTTTACTACTATCAAAACGTGTAATTCGAATCATAGGAATTTGCGTGAGCTTGTGCANGTCCTCATCTGTAATTTCACGGATCAATTGCTTTTTGAATGGCTTGAAGCACTTATATAGATAATCGTAAAGACTTTCCTTATCAGAATAGTTTTTGAAATCTATATACATCTCCTTTTGAATGAATATTTTCTCAAGCGTCGCAAAATGCCATTGTGCCTCTAATTCGGCCAGCCTAATCTCTAATTCTCTCTTTAAAAGAAAAACAGTTTGATCTGTATTGGCTCTGAGTATCTCAGATACACCCAAGAAAACAGGTCTTTCTCCATCAATAATTGATGAATTNGGAGATATTGAAACCTCACAATCTGTAAAAGCATACAATGCATCAATAGTTTTGTCAGGAGATACGCCAGACGAGAGGTGAATGATGATTTCAGCATCCGCAGAGGTATTGTCTTCAATCTTCTTTATTTTAATCTTTCCTTTGTCATTTGCTTTAAGAACAGAATCAATCAAAGAGCTTGTAGAGGTTCCAAATGGAATCTCATGAATAATTAGCGTCTTTGCATCTTTCTTTTTGATCTTTCCACGGACACGAACCCTTCCCCCTCGCTTTCCGTCATTATAATTAGAAAAATCAGCCATTCCTCCATTCGGGAAATCAGGAAAAAACGAAACTTTCTTTCCCTTGAGGTGGTTGATTGAATTGTCAATGAGTTCAATAAAATTATGTGGCAAAAATTTACAAGCCATTCCTACAGCAATTCCTTCAGCACCTTGTGCTAAAAGAAGCGGGAATTTCATTGGAAGATTATTGGGCTCTTTATTTCTTCCATCGTAGCTTAATAACCAATTTGTTGTNTTGGCATTNAANGCAACGTGCAANGCAAACTTAGATAATCTTGCCTCTATATATCNNGGNGCNGCTGCCCCGTCACCTGTAAGCGTATTCCCCCAGTTTCCTTGACAATCAATTAACAGATCTTTCTGACCAAGTTGAACCAATGCATCACCAATAGAAGCATCACCATGGGGATGATACTTCATTGTATTACCTATGATGTTCGCTACCTTATTATAACGTCCATCCTCCATTTCTTTCATGGAGTGTAAAATTCTCCTCTGCACTGGCTTTAAACCATCCGCTAAACCGGGAACGGCACGTTCTAAAATTACATAGCTTGCATAATCTAGAAACCAACTTTCATAGAGACCACTTACTGGAATAATGCTCTCATCTACCTCATTATTCTCAAAAGGATTGTGCTGCTCTTCGTTCTGCTCGTTCTCTGGATTCTCGTCTGACATAAAAAGTTAGGCTATTTCTTTTTGGGATTCAACTTCTGACGCATCTTCTGACTCATCTATAGATCCATCTTCTGACTCATCTTTTTCTACTCGAAGGTTTTCAATGATAAATTCTTGTCTTTGCGGCGTATTCTTGCCCATGAAGTAAGACAATATAGAATCAATAGATGCATTTTGGGAAAGTAAGACTGGCTCTAAACGCATTTCTTCACCAATAAAATGGGTAAATTCATCCGGGGAAATCTCTCCTAAACCTTTAAACCTAGTGATCTCAGCATTTTTCCCTATTTCCTGTAATGCACTTTTGCGTTCTTCCTCAGAATAGCAATAAAGCGTTTTTTTCTTATTTCGAACCCTGAACAAAGGAGTTTGCAATACATATACGTGGTTCTTTTTTACCAAATCTGGAAAAAACTGAAGGAAAAAAGTAAGTAAAAGCATTCGAATATGCATACCGTCAACATCCGCATCAGTAGCAATAACTACCTTATTATAACGTAAGTCTTCAAGATCATCTTCAATATTTAAAGCGGCCTGAATAAGATTAAATTCTTCATTCTCATAAACTACTTTTTTAGTCAAGCCATAACAATTCAATGGCTTACCTTTCAATGAAAAAACAGCCTGAGTTCCTACATCCCTTGATTTTGTAATTGATCCACTTGCAGAGTCTCCCTCGGTAATAAACAAGGTTGTTTCTTCTCTTCGTTCATTTTTAAGATCGTTTAGATGGATCCGACAATCTCGTAATTTTTTATTGTGTAAGTTTGCTTTTTTAGAGCGTTCACGTGCTATTTTTCTAATTCCTGCGAGCTCTTTTCTTTCCTTTTCCGACTGCTTAATTTTCGTTTCAATCGTTTGAGCTATCTCAGGGTTTTTGTGTAAAAAATTATCAAGCTTATCCTTTAAAAAATCATTGATAAAAGCCCGCATTGATTTACCTCCTGGCTCAATTTCTTGAGACCCTAATTTGGTTTTTGTTTGCGACTCAAAAACAGGCTCCATTACCTTGACAGAAACAGCGGCAACAATAGACTGACGGATATCAGAGGCCTCATAGTTTTTGCTATAAAAATCCTTTATAACCTTAGCTACTGATTCGCGGAAAGCACTCTGATGTGTACCACCCTGAGTAGTATGCTGACCATTTACAAAAGAATAATAATCCTCTCCGTAGGTCTTTCCATGCGTGAATGCAACCTCTATATCTGCTCCTTCTAAATGAATAATTGGATACAGAGGATCTCCGTCCATATTATTCTCCAGAAGATCTTTTAATCCATTTTTGGATTGAAATTTATTACCATTAAAATAAATCGACAATCCTCGATTTAGGTAACAGTAATTCCAAAGCATCTTATCCACATAATGTGTTTTAAATGCATACTTTTTAAAAATCTGATCATCAGGAGTAAACTCAACATATGTCCCATTTTGCTCATCTGTCTTTTCTAGTGAAAAATCTTTAGTCAATTCTCCTCTACTAAAAGATGCCTTTTTTAATTCACCATCTCTCACGGCATAAACAGAAAAATAGGAAGACAAAGCATTGACTGCTTTTGTACCAACTCCATTAAGTCCAACTGACTTCTTGAAAGCTTTTGAGTCGTACTTCCCACCTGTATTCATCTTTGAGACAACATCAACGACCTTACCCAAAGGAATGCCTCTTCCATAATCCCTAACAGTTACTAGGCCATCTTTTATGTGCA
>NYTQ01000014.1 GCA_002683585.1 Cryomorphaceae bacterium | reverse complement strand
TTCTTGAAAGTTTGAAGAGCAAAGGTTTAGATCCTAACGATTAGATTTTGTAAATTTATTTTTGAATGTTGAAATCCTTTTCTTTAATTCTAGTAGTGACGGTATTATTCTCTTGTGGTAAGGATAATAGCAATGTAGATTTGAATAGTTATGAATCCTATTTTCCAATGGATTTTGGCACTTATGTTGATTATGAGGTTGTAGAAATACAGCATGATATTAATGCTGAAATCACCAACGATACCTTGTTTTATTACTTGAGAACAGTAATTGGAGATACCGTAACGGATAATGAAGGACGATTGGCGCGTAAGTTTATTCGTAAAAAGCGTAATGAACTTTCGGATCCATGGGTAATAAGTGACGTATGGACTGCTTTAGTTAATGATATCCGAGTCGAGGTAACAGAAGAGAATAAACGTAAAGTGTGGCTAATTCTCCCACCCTTAAATTCATCTTTTTGGGACCTAAATGCATTTAATGTCGATGACCCAATATTTTGCACTTATGATGGCCTGCATGAAAACTCCTCCATTAATAACATTAGTTTTGACAGTGTGCTTACTGTTGAACAAGAAGATGTTTTGAATCTTGTTTCATTCAGAAGAAAATATGAGCAATATGCGAACAATGTCGGTTTGGTAAAGAAGTATTACAAGGATCTGAATATTTTCAATTTTGATACGCTTAATATCCAATTTGGAACCGAGCTAATATATAAATGTATTGATTTTGGAGTCGAGTAAAACTACACAAATAAAAATTGCTTTTTTCTCGGCACTTCCGCCTTTTCGTGGTGGAATATCTAGCTTCAGTCGATTTTTGGTCAATGCTTTAAAAGGTAAATCGTTGATTGAAGCGTTTACATTTAAAAAACAATACCCAAATTTTTTATTCCCAGGTGAAAGCCAGTTTTCAAAGGGCAAAGAGGTTTCTTTTCCAAGGATTATAACTAGCTATAATCCCTTTACGTACTTTAAGGCAGGGCGTAAATTAAAGCAAGCAAAACCAGATGTATTTGTCGTGAATTATTGGATGCCATTTTTTGCACCTATGTATGCATTTTTAGCCAGTCGGTTTTCGAATTCAGTATTCAAGGTTGCCTTAATACATAATCTTACACCGCATGAGGAAAGATTTTTTGATCGATTTTTGAATAGAATGTTCTTAAAAAACTTTGATGCTTTTGTGGTTCTCTCGGAAAAGGTAAATCAGGATCTTTTGTCATATCGCCCAAACGCTATTTCTAAGGTCATACCTCATCCCGCATATAATCAGTTTGGATCCAAAAAAGATTTTCAACATGCTCGCGAATATTTTAAAATTGATAAAGATGCAAAAGTGCTCTTGTTTTTTGGGTTAATTCGAGATTATAAAGGTTTAGATATTCTTATTGAAGCAATGAATTTTCTTGACGAAAGATATGTTTTATTGATTGCAGGAGAAATTTATGGAGATAAGAAAAAATATTTGAAGGCTATAGAAGCAATCAAAAAAGGTGAAGTCATACTACATGATCATTTCATCGCAGACGAAAATGTAGCAAATTATTTTAGCGCTGCAGATTGCTGCGTACTTCCATATAAGTCCGGCACACAGAGCGGTATTCAAGCGATTGCGTCTTCTTTCGAATTACCAGTCGTTGTTTCAAAAAATGGAGGTCTACACGAGTCGATTACGGATGGTAAAAATGGTTTTGTAATCGAAGAATTAACGCCTAAATCTCTGTCAGAAAAGATTCAAAATGTTTTTTCCGGTGGTAAATTGCAAGTTGTAAAAGAGGGATTGCTAATTCAAAATAACTCCAAATTAGATGAATGGTCCTGTTTTGCAGATGATTTCATGCACTTTATTTCTACAGAGAAATCTAAAAAGTAAAAGTCCTTTAAACATTCCTGTTTTTACCATTTTATGTAGGTTTTTATTTGAATATGAGTAATGTAAATTCTATATTTGCACGCTTATTAAAANATTAATCTGAAATTACATGCGCATTAAAGGATTCTTTTGGTTTTTAACCATTTTATTGACCGCTGTTTGTTTGTATCAATTGTCTTTCACATGGGTGGCTAATGACGTCGAAAGTGATGCAGGTATTCAAGCTGACCAAACAATTGCAAAAATTAAAAAAGAAGCAATGGCTTCTAGTGATGGGATAGGGGTAGTTGGAACCAACAATGACCTTGTGGATTTCAACCAACCTGAATCGAATGAAATAGCGAAGGGNATTCTCGTTAATCAAATTCTACGTGGTAAAGCAGAAAAAACAGTTTATCCAGTGCTCGGTTCTACCTTTGCTGAGGTGAAAAAGAGGTCTTTGGCTTTTGGATTAGACCTTGTTGGAGGAATGAGTGTAACGCTTGAGATTTCAGTTCCAGACTTTTTAAAATCACAAGTTAAAAATCAAAATGACGTTTCCTTTAAAAAGCCATTTGAGCAGGCATTAGAAAAGATTAGTGAAGATCCTTCCGCTGATTTCCTAACCTTATTTTTTGAGGCATATAGTGCTTATAATGATGGTATGAAGCTAAATGCCATTTTCTATGGCGAAGGNATTGAAATCACAACCCCTGATGCTGATGTACAAGCTTCNTTGAGAGCAAGAATCAGCGAAGCNATGAATGGTATTGAAAACGTAATGAACAAACGAATCAATCAGTTTGGTGTTGCGCAACCAAATATTCAAAAAGACGAGGCAAACAACCGATTATATATAGAGCTNCCCGGTGTTCAAGATGAACGAACAGTCGCAGAGAAATTACAATCTACTGCAAACCTAGAATTTTTCGAAACCTATTCGTTTGATCAAATTCAAACCAATTGGAGTGAAGCGAACCGTCTTTCTNTACAAGAGGAAGGAATGGAGTTAGATTCNACAGAAGAAATTTCTTTTGATGACGAGGTTGAGGANCAAGCAAATGGGCTGGCTTCTTTAATGCAAGGAACTGGTGGCTATTCTATCGGATATGCTAAAAATGATGCAGATAAGTCTGCTGTTAATGCCTTGTTGAGTCGATCTGATATTGCGGCGCAATTTGAGAGTCAGCTTCGATTCATGTGGGGCGCTGAAAAAGAATATACAGATATCAATAAGAGTAAAAAAGGTTGGTACTTGTACGCATGTCGCATTCCAGAAAATGGAAAAGCACGCGTGAATGGGAGTCATATCGCCAGAGCGAGCCAAGGATACGATCAAGTTGCGGGAGACATTACAGTTGACCTTTCAATGAATGATGAAGGGATGGAGCAATGGAGCCGAATGACTTCTGAAAATATCAATCGATTGGTAGCAATTACCATGGATAATGTAGTATACAGTGCTCCTCAGGTGAGAGGCGCAATCAATCAAGGTAACACTCAGATATCAGGAAGCTTTACTTTTGATGAAGCAAATGATTTAGCTGGACTTTTAAATGGTGGAGCATTGCCTGCACCTTTAGTGATTAAGGAGAAAACAAAGGTAGGTCCTACGATAGGTAAGGAAAATACAAGGGCCGGTTTGATTTCATTTGGAATTGCGTTTTGTGTTGTACTGCTGTACATGTTCTTTTATTATGGAAAATCAGGACTTGTTGCAGATATTGCCTTGTTAGCGAATGTTGTTTTCATCTTTGGTTCACTGGCCTCGTTTGGTGCTGTGTTAACTTTAGCAGGTATTGCAGGTATCGTATTAACAATCGGTATGGCTGTTGATGCGAACGTTTTAATTTTTGAGCGTATTCGGGAGGAGCAAGCCAATGGAAAAGATTTATCGAGTGCGGTTGAAACAGGTTTTCAAAAAGCCTTATCCTCAATCATAGATGCAAACGTAACAACCCTTTTGACTGCTATCGTGCTTAAGGTTTTCGGTACAGGACCAATTGAATCCTTTGCAACGACACTCATCATTGGTATATTCTCCTCAGTGTTTGCTGCCTTAGTTATCTCTAGATTGATTTTTGAATGGAGATTAGGTAAAGGAAAAACAATTGAGTTTGATACAAAACTGACGAAGAATGCATTCAAAGGCCTGAACTTTAACTTCCTTGATAAGCGAAAAATGGCGTATGTTCTTTCCACGATTATGGTCGTAGGTTCTTTGGCTTTATTATTTACCAAAGGAATATCTAGATCTGTTGAGTTTTCCGGTGGTAGAACATATTCTGTGAAATTTGAGAAGTCAGCTGAAAATAAATCTGAGTTCATAAAGAAACAACTTTCAGCAGCAATGCCAGAATCTTCTGTAGATGTAAAGACNAAGTCTAGTTCTTACAATGTTGAGATTACTACGAANTATTTATTGAAGAAAGAAAATGCTGAAGATGACGTTAGGGCTAAGTTGACTGAGGCAATGGAAAATTGTAAGGNTGAGCTTGGNACTTANTTTATAGAACCNGAATCANGATTTGTATCNAATACAGTTTCTGAAGAATTGGGAGATTCGTCTCGNATTTCGATCATTNTNTCNTTGGTGATTATTTTNGCNTANATTTTCATGNGATTTGGNAAATGGCAATATTCTGCGAGCGCAATTTTTGCCTTATTNCATGATGTNATTATNGTNCTTGGTTTATTTTCATTNCTTGGAGANATGCTTCCNTTCAATATGGAGCTGGANCAGGCCTTTGTNGCNGCNATNNTGACNGTAATTGGTTATTCAATTAATGATACNGTTGTNGTNTTTGATAGAATTNGAGANGANCTTTCTTGGAAGCAAGANGCTGATTTTAAATCTGAAATAAATGGTGCNTTGAATTCAACTTTATCNNGNACCATNAATACNTCGATGACNACATTGGTTGTNTTACTNATTATTTTCTTCTTCGGTGGTGCTGCGATTAAAGGATTTATCTTNGCNTTGATTTTAGGAATNCTNGTNGGAACNTATTCNTCNATGTTTGTNGCAACNCCATTANTNGTTGATTTNACAAAGAAAATNCAGCTTAAAAAATAGANANANNAATTAAATNNNAAAAGCNCTCTCATNNTNNGNNNGNGCTTTTTTTATANCTATCTTTNTNCCTNTTNAANGACNAGNAATGATTTACANACTTGNTTNGTCATNGTNATCTCTCTTGCATCGGGAAGTANAATATTGAAGCTTANATCAAATGGTTCNATGTAGTTTACACNTATTGAATCTCCAAGTTTGATNTTNTTTTTNTTGAGNTANTCTAATAGNTCGAANGAGCTGTCTTTGAGNGCNGTNATGGTNACTTNANTATTTTGTTCTATTTCAGAAAGAGGTTTATAGTTATNNTTTNTAATTTCTCCTTGNTTATTNGGAATAGGGGAGCCATGNGGNTCAGTGGTNGGAAANCCNAGNAGTTCATCCATNCGNTCAAAATAGNTATCNGATTTTATATGTTCAATTTGTTCGGCAATATCATGAACTTCTTCCCATCCAAAACCCATGATTTTGACTAAAAACATTTCAGTTAGCCTATGTTTCCTAATTACTGAGGCTGCAACTAGTCTGCCAGCTTTAGTCAGTTTTATGGGTTTGTACTTTTTATAATTGACCCAGCCTTTTTCTTGTAGCTTTTTGACCATATTATTAACCGTGGGTGCACTAACCCCCAATTCCTTGCTCAGATCTGTTAGAGATACTTCTTCATTCTTTTGGCTTAGAGAATACAGGGCTTTTAAATAGTTTTCAATTATAATGGTCGCCATAATGATGGATATTATAAATATAAATATACGTGAATTTTTATAAGCCTAATTAAATTGTTAGATTTGTCTAACTTTTAAATCTATTAGATACGTGTATAAAACCTTTTCCTTAACTCTAATTTTAGGCTTATTCCTTTTCTGCAACATCAATCCTGTGTATTCACAGGCCAAAATCATCGGTGAAGTATCTAATAAAAGCGGTGTTTTAGAATTTGCTAGAGTATCAATTTATCCAGTAAATAAGAATGTTTTAACGGATACTTATGGAAGGTTTGAATTTGGTGATTTGGCATATGGCTCGTATACAATTGAGGTATCAGCTATTGGTTATAAATCGATTGTTGATACAATTGAATTATCTGAGGTTTCTCCTATTATAGAGCGTAGTTTGAAATTTAGTGAATCTATAATGGAGCTTGATGATATCGTCGTTACAGGCACCAAAACATACAAGAGAAAAACCAATTCAAATGTGATTGTAAATGTACTTAGTGGAGAAAATCTTGAAGCGCTACAATCTTGCAATATAGCTGAGGGGCTTCGTTTTCAGCCAGGTATTCGCGTTGAAACAGACTGTCAGACGTGTAATTATACTCAGCTGCGCATGAATGGTTTGGCAGGTGGTTATAGTCAGATTTTAATTAACGGTAGGCCTATCTTTAGTCCATTGACCGGTTTGTACGGACTAGAGCAGCTTCCCGTTAATATGATTGAACGCATAGAGGTAATCCGAGGTGGTGGTTCATCCTTATATGGTTC
>NYTQ01000002.1 GCA_002683585.1 Cryomorphaceae bacterium | reverse complement strand
GAGAACCTATCAAATCTACCTCTCATTCAAGACACTTTAAGAATGTTCTTTTATACAATCTCTACGATGTAAGTAAAGTTCAGGATTTACCAAAGTTTCCTGATAGGTTTGGTATGATGTTCTTTCAGGAACGAAAGGAACATACTATTAATGGTAAACACATACAAGTTTTCCATACTCATATTCATCTCTATAATGATCAGTCAAAATTGATAAGATCAAGTGATCACTTAACTCGTATTATTCGTTCTAAATGTTCACCACACATCCGTAAATTATTGAAGGGTGAGAAGGTTGGACTGACAGGAGTTGATGTTAGAGAGTGGGATGAACAACGACACAGTGGTTATAACTTTAAGGATCTTTATCACTGTAAATACCAACAGGATGGTGATATTGTTTTAGATTACCTAAACAGTGATATTCCAAAATCAAGGAGGACAAATGATCACATACGATCAATACACAACAGACAACACTTACTTCAAACCAAGAACGATTAATCTTTACTTTGGTGAACAACACGATCAAACACTTGATCGTTTTACAAAACTCTCAAAGAAGTTAAGGAGATCACGAACTCAAACACTTGATTTCCTTCTTAACTATTATGATTGTAGAGAGGAAGATTTAAAGTATATGAGAGTAATGGGATGATGGATAGATTAGATCCCAAAGATTTGAAGATGGTAAAAGATACAATTATGAAACTACCTTATGATCAAACTATCCAACAGTTCTTGACATCATCTGTTCAGTACTATGTTAAGTATTTGAAAACAAAAAGAGTTTTGTAGTTGTTGAAAATGTTAGTCACCACCAAAGTGATCTATCAGGTGGGGGTATGAACTTTTTTCAACTTTCGTAACCTACAAAAGTGGGTACGGGTGAGTGAGATGTTCGTCACTCCACTCTTCCTCTCCACCAGTCCCTAATAAAATTTTATTGGATCTGGACTGAAACACCCTCTGTGAGAAGGGTTTGGTGGGTTACACCCTCTGGTGGTTGAAGAGGATCTGGTGGTACCGGAGATCCTTGTAAACCCTTGTGAGAGTTGATCTCTCTGTGGGTTGGTTTTGGTTCCTTTGAACACTTAAAATTGTGAGAACAGGGATATGGGTGTTCAAGATTTTTTGAACACTTCTTTGACACCCCCTCCACTCACCAGTCACCACAAGGGTATTTGTGATCCACGACATCTTCCACATTTGGTGATGGACTGGGTTTGGACTTGTTTGAACGGTGTTTGAACGGTATGATGACGGTGATCATCAAAGAAGTTTCTTGTGTTCTCTTTGAACACCCCTTTGAACGATTACCGTCATTTATGTTACCTAACAGATGAGTTTTGAGGAAACTTATGAAACCGGACAGAAGAATTTAAAGATAGTAAAATTCAAGGGACGAAAAAACTTTTATCTGTACATCTATGATAGTGATACACGAAAGGTAAGTTATACATCTCTTGGAAGTGATGATATTGAATATTGTCAATCAAACTGGTTCAAGAGTTATGAGAGTTACATTAAGAAAGGTGGTTCACCATCAAAGGTAAGAAAGTCAAGTTTAAATAAAAAGTCAAAAGAGTTTATTGATTATAGTTTTACAAGAGTTGAAAGGAATGAAATCAAGGAGAGTACCTTCAAAACGATATGGGAGAGAATGAGAAATCGTATTGTTCCTTACATTAAAGATACTGGTGTCTCAACGGTTCAGGATATAACCAGAAAATCATTTCAAGATTTTAGTATCTACGGGAAATCAAAGGGTTATGATATTGGTACCATTAATAATGATATTAATACCTTCAATACATTTTTGAATTGGTTGTGTGATGAAGAAATTTTAGATTTGAATAAGAGACCGAAACTTAAAAAACTTAAACAAACAAAGGATTTTAAGAGAGATGTTAATCCACCCTTTACGGGTAAGGATTGGGAGATATTCAAGGAAACATTATATCGTTATGAAACGAGTGAAGGTGATGAACAAGATGACTTGGAGAAGTTAGAGAAATGGTGTTATAGAAAGAATTTTGTGAACTGGGTATTCTTTCAGTACCCGTCAGGAAACAGACCAAGTGAGACCAGTAAACTTACATATGGTGATGTATCTGTTCAGGATTACAAATTACCTAATGGTAAGACCACTCTTCGTGGGACTGTTCTAATACCACAGGATACTAAAACTGGTAAAAGAACGATGGTGATGAATGGAACTCCTATCAATAGAATTTTTCAACATCTACAATATTGTAAACATCCAAAGTGGATGTCTTACCAGACAGATGATGATACTCCACTTTTTGTAAATCCTAATACTGGTAAGAGTGTTCACCAAGAAAGTTTTCGTCATCACTTCCAAAGTTGTTTGAAGTATTCAGGACTTGATGGTAAAGGATATACACCTTATAGTTTACGATCAACTCACATCACTAAACTTCTACTTGAAGGTACATCAGTTGATGACATTAGTCGTAATTTAGGAAATTCCCCAGAAGTAGTCAGGAAACATTATGACGGTGTTGAGAATATTCTCAAAAGTGATGAGTTGTTAAAACTCAATAGACAGTATTTTGAGGATAAATTCTAACTATATCCTCTACATATTAAATCATTTTTAATTGTTCTTTTAAATCATTCTCACTGTTGTCATCTTACCGTGTTCTCTAACGAGGACATACTTTTTTGTCTCAAACCCCAGTGTTTATAGGGTTTTAAGGTGATTATAGTTGTCAGTCCTTGAAACATATGTTAAAATAGTTGTTATAGAGTAACTGTATAAATTATAAATAGTTTCAGTTAATCTACAACAATCATCAACCTCTTGATCCCAACCGATGGTGGGGTGAATGTTTTTGAATATTCATATGTTTTTAATTGTCGTAAAGGGAGACAAGGATCTTGAAGTACCTAAAAAATCAAACATTTGAGAGTTCAACAAAGGATCTTGTTCATAAGGTGTTTCATCGGTTTCCACCAGAGTTATACATCACATTATGTTGGAATGATTTTCCAAGAGATGTGATCACATCCATCTCTCATTCAAGACACTTTAAGAATGTTCTTTTATATAATCTCTACGATGTAAGTAAGGTTCAGGNTCTNCCAAAGTTNCCAGATAGATTAGGTATGATGTTCTTTCAAGAACGAAAGAAACATANTATAATGGGGAAACATCAACAAGTTTTCCATACTCACATTCATCTCTATAATGATCAGTCAAGANTGACAAGATCNAGTAACCATTTAAATCATATTATTTGTTCTAAATGTTCACCACATATCCGTAAATTATTCAAGGGTGAGAAGGATGGACTGAAAGGAGTTGATGTTATGAAGTGGGATGAACAAAGACATAGTGGATATAATTTCAAGGATCTCTATCACTGTAAATACCAACAGGATGGTGACATCNTTTTAGATTANNAAAATAGTGACATNCCAAAATNANGGAGGATAAATGATCACATACGATCANTACACAACAGACAACACTTACTTCAAACCAAGAACNATTAANCTTTACTTTGGTGAACAACANGATCAAACACTTGATCGTTTNACAAAACTCTCAAAGAAGTTAAGNAGATCACGAACTCAAACNCTTGATTTNCTTCTTANCTATTATGATTGTAGAGAGGAAGATTTAAAGTATATGAGAGTAATGGGATGATGGATAGATTAGATCCCAAAGATTTGAAGATGGTAAAAGATACAATTATGAAACTACCTTATGATCAAACTATCCAACAGTTCTTGACATCATCTGTTCAGTACTATGTTAAGTATTTGAAAACAAAAAGAGTTTTGTAGTTGTTGAAAATGTTAGTCACCACCAAAGTGATCTATCAGGTGGGGGTATGAACTTTTTTCAACTTTCGTAACCTACAAAAGTGGGTACGGGTGAGTGAGATGTTCGTCACTCCACTCTTCCTCTCCACCAGTCCCTAATAAAATTTTATTGGATCTGGACTGAAACACCCTCTGTGAGAAGGGTTTGGTGGGTTACACCCTCTGGTGGTTGAAGAGGATCTGGTGGTACCGGAGATCCTTGTAAACCCTTGTGAGAGTTGATCTCTCTGTGGGTTGGTTTTGGTTCCTTTGAACACTTAAAATTGTGAGAACAGGGATATGGGTGTTCAAGATTTTTTGAACACTTCTTTGACACCCCCTCCACTCACCAGTCACCACAAGGGTATTTGTGATCCACGACATCTTCCACATTTGGTGATGGACTGGGTTTGGACTTGTTTGAACGGTGTTTGAACGGTATGATGACGGTGATCATCAAAGAAGTTTCTTGTGTTCTCTTTGAACACCCCTTTGAACGATTACCGTCATTTATGTTACCTAACAGATGAGTTTTGAGGAAACTTATGAAACTGGACAGAAGAATTTAAAGATAGTAAAATTCAAGGGACGAAAAAACTTTTATCTGTACATCTATGATAGTGATACACGAAAGGTAAGTTATACATCTCTTGGAAGTGATGATATTGAATATTGTCAATCAAACTGGTTCAAGAGTTATGAGAGTTACATTAAGAAAGGTGGTTCACCATCAAAGGTAAGAAAGTCAAGTTTAAATAAAAAGTCAAAAGAGTTTATTGATTATAGTTTTACAAGAGTTGAAAGGAATGAAATCAAGGAGAGTACCTTCAAAACGATATGGGAGAGAATGAGAAATCGTATTGTTCCTTACATTAAAGATACTGGTGTCTCCACAGTTCAGGATATAACCAGAAAATCATTTCAAGATTTTAGTATCTACGGTAAATCAAAGGGTTATGATATTGGTACCATTAATAATGATATTAATACCTTCAATACATTTTTAAATTGGTTGTGTGATGAAGAAATTTTAGATTTGAATAAGAGACCGAAACTTAAAAAACTTAAACAAACAAAGGATTTTAAGAGAGATGTTAATCCACCCTTTACGGGTAAGGATTGGGAGATATTCAAGGAAACATTATATCGTTATGAAACGAGTGAAGGTGACGAACAAGATGACTTGGAGAAGTTAGAGAAATGGTGTTACAGAAAGAACTTTGTGAACTGGGTGTTCTTTCAGTACCTATCAGGAAATAGACCAAGTGAGACCAGTAAACTTACATATGGTGATGTATCTGTTCAGGATTACAAACTACCTAATGGTAAGACCACTCTTCGTGGGACTGTTCTAATACCACAGGATACTAAAACTGGTAAAAGAACGATGGTGATGAATGGAACTCCTATCAATAGAATTTTTCAACATCTACAATATTGTAAACATCCAAAGTGGATGTCTTACCAGACAGATGATGATACTCCACTTTTTGTAAATCCTAATACTGGTAAGAGTGTTCACCAAGAAAGTTTTCGTCATCACTTCCAAAGTTGTTTGAAGTATTCAGGACTTGATGGTAAAGGATATACACCTTATAGTTTACGATCAACTCACATCACTAAACTTCTACTTGAAGGTACATCAGTTGATGACATTAGTCGTAATTTAGGAAATTCCCCAGAAGTAGTCAGGAAACATTATGACGGTGTTGAGAATATTCTCAAAAGTGATGAGTTGTTAAAACTCAATAGACAGTATTTTGAGGATAAATTCTAACTATATCCTCTACATATTAAATCATTTTTAATTGTTCTTTTAAATCATTCTCACTGTTGTCATCTTACCGTGTTCTCTAACGAGGACATACTTTTTTGTCTCAAACCCCAGTGTTTATAGGGTTTTAAGGTGATTATAGTTGTCAGTCCTTGAAACATATGTTAAAATAGTTGTTATAGAGTAACTGTATAAATTATAAATAGTTTCAGTTAATCTAAAACAATCATCAACCTCTTGTTCCCG
>NYTQ01000013.1 GCA_002683585.1 Cryomorphaceae bacterium | reverse complement strand
GTGGTAATTGTAAAATCACCAAGCCAAAATTCAAACGATTTGCTCGTGAACATGAGGATATTCTTTTTGTTTATGTGGACGCCGAAAAACATCCCGAATCCCGAAAGCTGGCGAACGTTAGCAATTTGCCAACTTTTGCAAGTTTTAAGGATGGTCATCTGATTGAAGAGGCACAAGGAAATAAAATAGAAACCATAGAACAGGTGTTAAATGCGGTTGCCAGTAATTAAGCATATCGTCTCCTTTATAGAGAATAATGATGAGGACTATGTCGTTGAGACTATGGAGACTCTGGAGGATCTTATAGATTTAGACTCCCTAAAGGATGAAGAACTTGATGTTATAGGAGAACTTCTGTCAAATATGTCAGGAGCCCTGGAAGTACATCAAGCAATCAAAAATGGTGCTGACAAAAAAGCAGCGCTGAATGATTTTATGAAACGTGTTCAAGGATCAATTGATTGATTCTAACTTGAAATGTATAAAGCCACACCTTTCGGTGTGGCTTTTTTTATGTTTGACATTTTTATTCAATTGACTATCCTTTTTCGTGTATTTTTTTATTTGTCGAGCTTCGGTCCTTTCGTGATATTATAATTATTTTAGCAGTCCAATCATTATTAGTTATATGTCTGATTTACTTACGAAGCTAGAGGCGATTCATTTTCGATTTATCGAGGTGGGAAATCTGATTACAGATCCAGATATAATAGCAGATATGAAACGCTATGTAAAGCTCAATAAGGAGTATCGTGATTTGGAGGTTCTTGACCAAACCTATAAAACGTATAGCAATTTACTTTCTAATTTGAAAAGTGCCCGAGAGCTACTTGAAAGTGAGACTGATGATGAAATGCGTGAAATGGCAAAGATGGAGATCAGTGAGCTCGACGAGAAGAGACCCTTATTAGAAGAAGAAATTAAGTTTATGCTTATCCCGAAGGATCCGGAGGACGATAAAAACGTAATTATTGAATTACGTGCCGGAACGGGTGGCGATGAGGCATGTATTTTCGTAGAAGATATATTTAGAATGTACACCATGTATTTTAAGGAAAGGTCATGGAAGCATGACATCATAAATTCATCGGAAGGTACCGTGAAAGGATATAAAGAAATATCCATGAGTGTAGAGGGTGATGGGATTTATGGTACACTTAAATTTGAATCTGGAGCGCATCGTGTTCAACGCGTTCCTGAGACTGAATCTCAAGGTCGTGTGCACACCTCTGCAATTACTGTTGCTGTTCTTCCAGAGGCAGAAGAGGTTGATTTTGAACTAAACATGACTGATGTCAGAAGAGATACATTTAGGGCGTCAGGAGCAGGAGGTCAGCACGTAAACAAAACAGAATCTGCGATTCGTTTAACACATATTCCAACAGGTTTTGTTGTCGAATGTCAGGATGGACGAAGTCAGCATAAGAATCTTGAAAAAGCCATATCCGTTTTAAGGTCTAGATTGTATCAAGCAGAATTGGATCGTATCAATGATGAACGCGCGGCACAAAGAAAAACGCTTGTTGCTTCAGGGGATAGATCTGCCAAAGTTCGCACCTATAATTATCCACAAGGAAGAATCACAGATCATAGAATCAATAAAACAATGTATAATTTGAGCTCTTTTATGAATGGCGACATTCAAGATATGATAGATGCATTGAAAATGGCAGAAAATGCTGAGAAATTAAAAGGGGAAACAGAATGAATAGAGCCGAACTAATTGAACAAATCCAAGCGAAGAAATCATTTCTTTGTGTTGGTTTAGATCCTGATTTGGCCAAAATACCAAAACATCTTTTGGCATTAGAAGATCCTATATTTGAATTTAACAAGGCTATTATTGATGCCACAAAGCAATATGCAGTAGCCTACAAACCAAACCTTGCGTTTTTCGAATGTTTGGGGATTGAGGGGTGGAAATCATTTCAGAAAACCATAGAATATATTCCAGAAGAATGTTTGGTAATTGCAGATGCAAAAAGAGGTGATATAGGCAACACATCATTGTATTATGCCAAAACATTTTTCGAAACGTATAATTGTGACGCCCTAACGATTGCTCCCTANATGGGATCTGATAGCGTAGAACCTTTTTTAACGCATTCTAATAAATGGGCTGTTGTNCTTGCNTTAACTTCAAATGAAGGGGCCAAAGATTTTCAATTTCTAAGCTCAGAAGGGCAGGTGCCACTCTTTGAATCGGTCGTGAGAAAGTGTTTAAATTGGGGTAGTTCGGGAAATTTAATGTTTGTTGTCGGTGCTACGCGGTCTCAGGATATTGCTAAGATTCGAGCGCTTGCTCCTGATCATTTCTTTTTAGTNCCTGGAGTAGGCGCACAGGGGGGATCACTTGATGAGGTTGTAAAGTATGGTATGAATTCTGATTGCGGTCTACTTGTAAATTCGTCCAGAGGAATTATCTATTCGGATTCTTCGGAAAATTTTGCCGTTAGTGCAAAAAAAGAAGCGTCTAAAATTCAATCCGCAATGGAACTGCATTTAAGACGCTTTCATTAAAGTCTTGGGATTTTACTAATCCTTTATTTGGTCACTAACTCTTGGTTATCTGTGTCAATACTTCCGTAAGCATCGCAGCTCGCTGTTCTTCCAGATCCACAAGAAATTAAAATAGTCGTTACAAAGGCTAGTAAAAATAATAATGTTGCTTTAGTTTTCATGGTAGTATGTTTTGTTGTTCGTGTTAAGTCTAACGAGCCTATATAACATAAAGTTACAATTTTATTTAATTTTTATTGGATATAGGATACAAATAATCGAATTTTATGCGTTATATATGAGAAGATCCTAAGTGAAAGTACGTGTATTATTTTTCTTGTTATTATTAGCCTCTTTTGGAGGTNCATCATTTCTAGCGCAGGAGAAATACGAACTTAAATTCAGCAATACAACCTTAAAGAAAAAATTTCCAAAATTTATTTTAATTGATACCTCAATTGCGCTTTCAGCGAATAAGAGTGTTCGTTCTCTTGGTAGTTCTCTCATNGACAAAGGTTATTTTTTGTATGCTTTGGAGCCAGATTCANCTTCGAAGCAGCTTTCGGTGCGCGAGGGCAATCGATTTAATGAAATTGAGATTAGAAATTTACAAGATGCAGAACTAAGCATCTTCAAGAAAAAAAATAAATCAGGAAGCTTCTCACCGAATGAGCTTAGTCTTTTTTTAGCGGANAAAATTAGTCTTTTTGCAAATCAGGGATTCCCTTTTGTGAATATATCTCTGGATTCGGTCGAAATAGAAGATCTTNAGATAAGGGCNGTATTGAAATTAAGTAAAGGGCGNTATTTTAGCTTAAAAAAAATCCATTTGCGTGGAGATTCGAGTATTTCAAATAAAACGATACAAGGAATTATTGATTACAGCATAGATGAAGTTTATGCTGAAAAAAAAATCGGTGAGATTGATCGAAAGATAAAGCAAACATCNTTTTTATCGACCATTAAACCTTCTGAAATCATGTATACGAGTGAGGGCTTTGAGCTCTTTCTCTATCTGAAATCAACAAAAGTAAGCTATGTCAGAGGGGCGCTTGGTCTGCAACCAAATCCTGTAAGTCAAAAGATGGCTTTGACTGGTGAACTCAACTTGAAGTTGGAAAATGCCCTAAAGAAAGGAGAGCTTTTAAAGTTCAATTGGAGAAGTATAAAGCCGCAAACACAACGGATGAATCTTAATTTTAATTATCCTTATTTGTTTCAATCTCCTTTTGGAATTGAATCTCAGCTACTGCTTTATAAAAGAGACTCCACATTTTTAGATTTAAATACGGAGCTAAACCTATCCTATGCTTTAAAGAATGGATTCCGAATTAGAGCGCATTTACCGTTTTATGTCGTCAAGTATCTTGAGTGGTGGTGCAGCGAGTTCTGAGTTTAGCAGTCTCAATTCGTACCGCACCAATGCTTATGGTTTATCTATAGAAAGGTCAGTACTTGACAATTTAGTAAACCCAAGTAAAGGTCGTGTTTTNAATGCGAAGCTTTATGTTGGTCAAAGAACATTATTAGGAGATTCAACGGATGCCGTCACGGAAAAAAATACGACTTATTCAGGTCAATTCTTGTATCGAGAATACATCTCTATTTTTCCCAGACATGTTTTGCTTTTTGGATTGCTATTTGACTTTTATACGAGTCCAACTATTTTTGATAATGAGCTTTATCGTTTTGGTGGCTTAAATACCCTAAGAGGGTTTAATGAGGAACAGCTTTTTGCTTCTACCAAGGCGCAGCTTACTTTTGAATATAGATTCTTGTTAGATGAGAATAGCAATGTATTTCTCTTTTATGANCAGTGTTTTTATGAGAACGCGTCTTTAAATTATTACAATGACCATCCTTTGGGTTTTGGAGGAGGAATATCTTTTGGGTCTAAAATTGGTGTNTTTTCAATCACTTATGCCTTGGGTCGTGAGTTCTCGAATCCAATTGATTTTCGTTCNAGTAAAATCCATTTTGGATATACGGCATATTTCTAAGAATGATATCTTTGTTGAAATGGTGAAACACGTCCTATACCTTTCTTATGATGGAATGACGGATCCACTCGGTCAGTCACAAGTTTTGCCCTACANTATCGGATTAACCAAAGCAGGTTACTCCTTTCATCTAGTCAGCTTTGAGAAGCCAGACCGTTACAATGAAAACCGTCAAACTATTGATACCATTTGCAGAGAGAACAATATTGATTGGCACCCGCTGAAATACACAAAAAGGCCACCCTTATTATCAACTGTATGGGATGTNNTNAAAATGCGNCGNNNANCCANNCNATTNCATAAGAANNATGGNTTGTCATTGATTCATTGTCGCAGCTATATTTCGGCATTAATTGGATTAAGCTTTAAAAGAAAAAAAGGTATTCCATTTTTATTTGACATGAGAGGTTTTTGGGCGGATGAACGAATAGATGGAGGTATTTGGCGACTTAAAAATCCAATTTTTAAGTGGGTTTATGATTACTTCAAGAAAAAAGAGATTGATTTTTTTCGTGAGTCAGATCATGTTGTTTCGTTAACCAAAGCGGGTAAAAAAGAGATTNTGAGTTGGGATNAAATGGGTGATTTGGGGCCTAAAATAAGTGTAATCCCGTGTTGCGTAGACACCCAAAAATTTGACTCCACCTNAATTTCAGATACATTAAAAAATGACCTTCGTTCCAAATTAAATATTGACAATGACTCATATGTGATGGGCTATGTAGGTTCAATAGGTACATGGTATATGCTAGATGAGATGCTGTCTTTCTTTCATCGAAACACAAAAGAAAAAAACAAGCCAATTTTCTTATTTGTGTCGAAGGAGAAACCTTCTTATATTTTGGAAGCTGCCGCTAAAAAAGGAATAAATAGAGAATCTATTCGTGTGGTTTCATCTATGCATCATGAGGTTCCTAGTTATATGAGTTTATTTTCATGTTCAATCTTTTTTATTCTTCCAGCCTATTCCAAAAAAGCAAGTTCTCCAACCAAGCAGGGCGAGTTAATGTCAATGGGTATTCCTATCATATGTAATGACGGTGTTGGAGATACAGCGGATATCGTTCAAAAGTATACTGCTGGATTTGTTGTGCCAGCTGGTGAAATTAACACATGTATATTGAAAGAATTTAATTTTGACCGCGATCGAGCAATACAAGGGGCAAATGCTTTTTTCGGGCTTGACTTTGGTGTGAATGCATATATTAAGATTTATAAAACCATCAGCGCGTAATGACACCAGAAAAGAAGTCAATCATATTCGTTGTACCATATCCACATGGAGAAGCTCCATCTCAGCGTTTTCGGTTCGAACAGTATATACCTCTTTTAGAGCATAATGGTTATCAAATTCATTTTGCTCCTTTTTTAGATAAGAAGACTTGGTCAAAATTATACAAGGAAGGTAGCTTTTTAAAAAAAATCACCGGCATTATTCGAAGTTTTGTGAGGCGTTTAATTACGATTCTTACAATTTATAAATACGATTTTGTTTTTATTCATAGGGAAGCATCTCACATAGGTCCTCCAATTTTTGAATTTATTATTGCTAAGATTTTTAGAAAAAAGTATATCTATGATTTTGACGATGCGATTTGGTTGGCAAATTATAGTGAATCAAATGCAAAGGTGCATCGGCTAAAAGCCTATTGGAAGGTCAAGTATTGTATAAAATGGGCAGGTCAAATAACTGTAGGGAATACCTATCTGTCGGATTATGCNAAAAAAATCAATGATAATGTGACNATTATACCAACTACGATCGATACACTTCATTATCACAATATCAATACTGATTATGATNAACAAATTGTGATTGGTTGGACAGGGACGCATTCAACAATGCGTTTTTTGGACTTCCTTGTTCCGATAATAAAAAAACTTGAGGTAAGATATGATTTTGAGTTCCGGGTTATCTCCAATAAGGAGCCAGATTATGATTTGCGTTCATTGAATTTTATGCAATGGNAGAGAGAGACAGAAATTTCTGACCTTAATCAAATTTCAATTGGTGTGATGCCTTTAGNGCATGATATTTGGTCAGAAGGTAAATGCGGTTTCAAATGTTTGCAATATATGTCTTTAGGTATTCCAGCTGTTGTTTCTCCTGTCGGTGTGAACAATGTAATCGTTAATCATAATGTAAACGGTCTTTTAGTTGAAAGTGAACAGCAATGGGAAGATGCTTTAGAAAAATTAATACAAGATAAAAGTGAGCGAGTGCGTATCGGCGCTGCTGGTAAAGATACTGTTNCGCGTGAATATTCTGTGTTGGCTTATTCCCAAGAATACCTCAATCTATTTAAATGAAATTAATTTTTGCAACAGCGAACGATAATAAGGCCCTTGAGCTCCAGGAGCTAATGGGTGAATTTATTCAAATTCAGAGTTTGAAGGACTTATCTTTTACACAAGAGATCGAAGAAACAGAAACGACCCTAGAAGGAAACTCTAAGCTGAAAGCTGATGTGGTATTTAAGTCNTTTAATCGTCCATGCTTTGCNGATGATACTGGNCTTGAAGTGGANGCCNTAAANGGNGCTCCNGGTGTNTACTCAGCNAGATANAGNGGTCCGGNTTGTAATGCNGAACAAAATATGGCACTGTTACTCAAGAACCTTGTCAGTCATTCAAATAAAAAAGCTCGTTTCCGAACCGTGATAACGTACCGTGAATTTGAAAAGACCATTCAGTTTGAAGGAGTCATTGAAGGAAAAATTATAGCCGAAAGGAGAGGGGAGTACGGCTTTGGTTATGATCCAATATTTATTCCTGATGGATCTCAGTTAACCTTTGCGCAGATGCCCTTGGAAGAAAAGAATAAGTTTAGTCACCGTGCACGGGCTTTCGCAAAGTTAAAGGCCTATTTAATGGATAAGATGAATACCTAAAAAGAAAAGATTTAAATGAATGAAAAAGGAGTTTTCGCGGGTAAAAAAGTACTGATTCTGGAAGGTGGAGGATTCAAAACTTCATTTACCGGTGGTGTTTTGGATGCTTTTCGGTCTGTTTCATTTGATCCATTTCAATCCTATATCGGTGTCTCCGGGGGGAGTATAGCAATTTCTTATTTCTTGAGCAATAAATATGGTTATTTCTACCAATGTATGCGTGCCTTGTGTCAAGATGAACGATTCATTCAATACAGTAAGGCATTTAGCGATGGATTAATGAATTTAGATTTCTTTTATGATATTGCTGAAACAGAATTTCCATTTGATTTTGATACCGCATGTAAGGAATTAGAACAGAAAGACTACTTTATTGTGCTCACAGATAGTCAAGATGGTTCTACCCATTACCTAGAGCCAACAAGAGAGAATTGGATCGACATGACGATCGCAGCAAGTACAGTCCCAATGTTAACCAAAGGGAAGCATAAAGTAAATGGCAGACACTATTCAGATGGAGGGATTTCGGATCCTATTCCAATACGTTGGGCGGTGGAAAATGGTGCTACGGATATTGTTGTGATTCGCACAACACATTTTGATTTTAACCCAGGCATGTTTCGACCTGAATATTTGGTTTCTAAATTTTTACGCGCAAGTGATAAAATCATTTCAGATGTTGAGCGTTTCCAATTGAACATTAAAGAATCTATAGATTATATTGAGGCTCTACCTGAGCATATTACTGTAGAGCAGATTGCACCCAAATCTCCCCTAAATACGCAGATATTTACTACATCGGTTAAAAATATTGAGCTAGACTACCGCGCCGGCCTAGAAGCAGGGCTAAATTATCTCCAAGGTAAGAAAAGCGGTATTTAATGCTCAGTTTCTGGAGTCAATACTGATTGAAACAAGTGCGACATCTCCATTAATTGGTGGATTTAGCTTTTTGATGACCACCTTAAATTCTGATCTTTCAAATGCATTTTTTAAGCTATTCATGATTCTTTGTCCAAC
The DNA here is from genome assembly GCA_002683585.1 of Cryomorphaceae bacterium. The sequence goes on along the minus strand of NYTQ01000013.1, from coordinate 4,462 downwards.
GGACTCTATTAGCTTGGATCTAATAGCCATTTCTTCTTTTACAATTTGATTCACCAAAACATAATCAACAGTCTTGTCGAGCGCGTCTTTTTCAGCCGCCTCTGTGAAATCAGTTTCGATAAATACATCAACAATATAATGACCACCAATTTTTTCTTCTTCTTCAAGACAGCCGTGATGGGCGTATAGCTTTATGTCTTCAACACTAATACTATGCTTCATTTTTTATCTGTTCAATGTTAAGAAGGCCTGATTTTATTCTTGATAGCACTTCTTCCTTTCCTAAGAATTCAGCTATATCAAACATTCCTGGACCGGCACCAACTCCAGTAACCAATAACCTAAAGGGTAGTAAAACAGCACCGAATCCTAACTCCCTTTCTTCGAGAAATGATTTGAATTTTGATTCTATGTTTACTGCTGTAAAGTCATTTATGTCCTCAATGATTTGAACCCAATCTTGAATGAGTGCTGCTGTATGGGTTTTCCATTTTTTTGCAAGTACTTTTTCATCGTAACCTTTTGGCTTTTCCAATAAATATCCACCGTCTTTGAGAATGTCGTCCAAGAAAGTTGCCCTTTCTTTCATAAGTGAACATATTGTCAATTTTTCTGAATGACTTAATCCGGTTGGAAAATCATTTCCGAGCATTTCAGCTAAATCCTCAGCATTTTTAGATCGAATATATTGTTGCTGAAACCATTTGGTTTTATCAGGATCAAATTTCGCTCCTCCTTTTGATACCCGGTCTAAACTAAAAGCGTCAGATAATTCTTTCAGGCTGAATATTTCTTGCTGTGTTCCGGGGTTCCAACCTAAAAAGGCAAGCATGTTGATAAATGCTTCCGGGAAATAACCTTTTTCTCTATAACCTGAATACAACTCACCGTCAACAGTTGTCCAATCAAGTGGAAATACTGGAAACCCTAACCTGTCGCCATCTCTTTTAGATAATTTTCCATTTCCATCTGGTCTTAATAAAAGCGGGAGGTGCGCAAATTTCGGACGTTCCCAATTCAGTGCGTCATAGAGTAAAACATGTAATGGGGCAGAGGGGAGCCACTCTTCTCCTCTAATTACATGACTAATTTCCATGGCATGGTCATCTACAATGTTTGCGAGGTGATAGGTTGGCATTCCGTCACTCTTAAAAAGTACTTTATCGTCTAGGTTATTTGTATTAACGACAACCCATCCCCTTATTTCATCTTCAAAACGTACATCTTCGTTTCGAGGCATTTTCATTCGAATTACATAAGGTGTATTGCTGGCAATTAACGATTCTACTTCTGATTGCGGAAGTGTTAATGAATTTCGCATGTTCATTCTACTTACACCATTGTATTGCCAATTGGGCATACCCATTTTTTTTGCTTCATCGCGCATTTTCGTCAGTTCATCTGAAGTATCAAAAGCATAATATGCCTTGTCCGTATCAATTAGAATCTGTGCATATTCATGATACATTTCCTTTCTTTCAGATTGGACATAAGGACCATATTCTCCTCCTATCCCCGGGCCCTCATCTGGCGTAATACCACACCACTTAAAGGAATCTAATATATAATCTTGTGCACCTTTTACAAATCTAGTTTGATCTGTATCTTCAATTCGAAGGATAAAAGTTCCGTTGTTTTTTTTTGCAAACAGGTAATTGTACAATGCTGTTCGAACTCCACCCATGTGCAATGGACCGGTTGGAGAGGGAGCGAATCTAACGCGTACTTTATTTAAAGGCATAATTCAAATTTGGAGGCAAAGATAGGGAAATCAGATGGGTTTCCTTTAAGGATAGCAGTACAATGTGTCACGATAGATATTTGAATCTGATTTACTCTGTTTTAGTTGACTTCAGTTAAAAGTTAATGGATAATCAGATTTTCTGAACCAATTTTTACTGTATTCAAATCAATATCAATTCTTCCAAGTTGAACGCCAGCCCATCCAACCTGATTGATCAGCACGTTTTTTTTTGCTTTGTTCTTTTCAATGACAGGCTTGTCAAGAAAAGTGTGGGTATGTCCGCCAAGTATGATATCTATATCCGATGAATTTCGTGCAAGCATCTTATCTGATACTATTTTATCATCTTGGTATTCGAAACCCAAATGAGAAAGACAAATGATAAGATCGCACTTCTCTTTTTTTAGTTTTGTCGCAGTCTCGTTTGCAATTTCTATTGGGTCATTGTAAACAGTATCACCGTACGCTGCTCTTGGCACAAGTCCATTAAGTTCAACGCCAACGCCGAACACGCCTATTTTTAAATTCCCTTTATTAAATATTTTAAAGGCCTGTGTTTCGCCTTTTAATATAGTTTTTGAAAAGTCATAGTTTGCACATAAAAATGGAAATTCAGTATGCTTTTTCGCCTTTAAAAACCCATCCATACCGATATCAAAGTCGTGGTTTCCCATTGTGGAGGCATCATATCCGAGCTTGCTCATACATTTCATTTCGAGTACGCCATTGAATGTATTAAAATAGGGTGTGCCCTGAAAAATATCTCCAGAGTCTAAGAGTAGTACATTTGCTTCTTGCGCTCTAATTTTTTTCACGATTGAATACCTTTTGGCGATTCCGCCCATTCCTGGATACTTTGAATGGTTCTCTGGAAATGGGTCAATATTAGAATGGGTATCGTTGGTATGCAGAATAACAAGCCTCCTTTTGTGGGCTGAAGAATTTTCTTGTTTAGCGAATGAAGGTTTCATTAGAATAATACCAGCAGCGCTCAGTGCGAATTTTTCAAGAAAGCCTCTTCTTTTCATTGAATTCGTATTGTTGTATCATTGATGAGTACCTTTTGCAATTTCGCCTCCTCCACGAGCGCATCTCTTATTAGTGTTTTGGTTTCTATTACCTCAATGGATTCTTTGAAGAATTCCATATGATCTCCACCACTGTAGAGATAGTCAGAGGTAATTACCCAAAAGAAATCTGTTTCTAGATCCCCATTTAACATTAATTCTCCCGACCGCATTTGAATATTTGAAATGGGTTCTCCTCCGGATTTATTAAGGTATTTTGAAATTTCATCTAAAGTAACTAACGGAAGTTTTACCCAAACAATACTATTATCAAAGGGCATTATTTTATAAATATCTTTCAGCTTGACATCTCCCTTTCCAATGCTCGAACGAATACCCCCAGTATTCAATAGACAGAATGTTGGTTGACTTAGTCTTTTATTTCTCGTTTGATTTGAAAAAACTGCATCTGCCATCCAATTCATCAGGTTTGAGCTAGGTCTTGCGACAATAAAGTCATTTTTAGATTCCGCAATTTTCACATTCATCTGTGTATCCATTTCTTTCGAATAGGATGAGATGAAATTCGACAACTCTCGATCAGCTGCTAAATCGCTATCCAGGTGGATTTGCTTGCTCGTAATTTGTAGCTGGGGTGCGCATGAAAAAAAGCTTGCAGATATAATCCCTGCAACAAAAATGAAGCGGATTTTATTCAATGATTACCTTCTTTTGGACAACACCTTTTGATGAGGTCACATTTAATATATAGGTTCCAGCAATATAGTTTGAAGTATTGAGTTCCAATACAGATAGATTTAAATTTATTTTGGCATCGATTTTCTTTCCTTCGATACTGATTAATTCATAAGCCGTAATTTTTTCTCCATTAATTTGCGCAAATAGTTTATTCGAGCTAGGTATCGGGAAAACAGAAAAATTTTGATTGAGAAACTCCTCAATACCCATGTTTCCGCATCCGTCTGGTTTGTAGCTCATGTTAGAGAAATCGATGTAGCAGGCATAGTCAACGGAGTCAATGTAAGGGTTTCTATTGTTTTGGAGATTGTAAATATATTCATGACGTGCAATTTCATAATTATCTGGTAAATCGTTGAAGTGCCAGTTCACCAAGGATGCAGCACTTTGATTGATTGGAACTGCCCAGTTGTTTCCACCATTTCCAGTGTAGCATGTCGCCATATAAAAAATAGCACGTGCTGCATTACCTTTGTGTGAGGCTCTAGGCTCGTAAACCAATTGATTATTAGCATTGTAACCAACACTTCCTTCTAAATAATTGAATACTACATCTCCTGTGATATCCTCGAGTGGTAAATTGCTTCTTGGTGAATTAGCGTTGGGTAGGTTTGCAGGATAAAGATTATGCTGGTCTGCATATTCCTCTTGTTCAGGATTATCCGCTGGAAAAGTTCCCATCCAAGAATGTGCATAGGTGTGCTCACGCGAATAGTCATTATCTGACCAATCAAAGGGATCGTTGAATACCTTATTTTCGCCAGAATAGCAACAGGTCACGTAGGACTGTCCATTTGTGGTGTCTTTTACTTCAAACTGACTCATGAGGGTTGTTTTGTACAAAAAGTATGAAATGTAGTTGTGCGGATTTATTAAGGCATTCAGATCTGCTAAAAGGGTACTTGATGCACTCGAAATACCATTGTAATAATCTCCAATTTGAGCACCCAGG
>NYTQ01000012.1 GCA_002683585.1 Cryomorphaceae bacterium | reverse complement strand
AAGTGGTTGGTGAATCATTGCAATACGAAATATCGTCTAAGCGCCATGGCGATCCATCTATCCTTGTTGCGGATAGTTCAAAAGCTATGTCAGAAATAGGATGGTTGCCACGCTATGGAGAACTTATGACAATTATCAAAAGCGCGTGGGATTGGCACAAAGATTTTGAGGGTTGATGAATATAGTCATGCCAGATACTAAATTTTTAATATATGGACCGGTCAGTCCATTTAAAGTCGTTAAGAAAAAAAGTAGAATTATAATTGAAAAATAGAACAAAAATTACTGTTGTGGGTGCTGGTTATGTTGGTATCTCGCTTGCAGTTCTTCTTGCCCAGCAAAGTGATGTAGTTGTGCTCGATGTAAACCCTGCAAGGGTTGATAAGGTTAATAAAAAGCAGTCCACAGTGGGTGATATTGAGATCGAAGCCTTTTTAGCTGAAAAAGAGCTGAGCCTAATAGCAACCCTTGATAAGCATACTGCCTATGAGGGTGCTGATTTTGTGGTGGTGGCAACACCGACTAATTATGATCCTGATACCAACCGCTTTGATACNNGCTCAGTTGATGGAGTTGTGAGCGATGCTTTAGAGTTNAACTNAGATGCATTGGTGGTGATTAAATCNACAATCCCTGTAGGNCATACAAAATCNCTGCAAGAAANGCATAAAACAGACCNAGTGATTTTTTCACCCGAGTTTTTGCGNGANGGCCANGCCTTAANNGANAATCTTTATCCATCTCGNATTATTATGGGCAGTCATAGCNAGGCGAGTAGAGCATTTGCTAACCTTTTNGTTGAGGGTGCCNAGAAAGAAAATATTGAAACTCTATTTATAACTTCAACAGAGGCGGAAGCAGTAAAGCTTTTTTCCAATACCTATCTTGCTATGAGGGTTTCATTTTTCAATGAACTAGATTCTTATGCGCTGGCCCATCATCTAAATACTAAGAGTATTATCAACGGTGTATGCCTAGATGAGCGTATAAGAGGAGGTTACAACAACCCATCCTTTGGCTACGGTGGATACTGCCTCCCAAAAGATACAAAGCAGTTGNTGGCGAACTATGANCAGGTGCCGCAGACATTAATCCAGGCGATCGTGTCATCGAATANNACTCGGAAGGATTTTATTGCTGAATCCATTATCAAATTAAATCCCAAGGTTGTTGGTATATACCGTTTGCTTATGAAGCAGGGGTCTGATAACTTCAGAGCAAGTGCAATCCAGGGAATTATGAAGAGAATCAAGGCCAAGGGGATTGAGGTGGTGATTTATGAGCCAACCTNTGATGAGGCTGAATTCTTTCAGTCANAGGTTCTAGATTCGTTGGATGAGTTTAAAGATAAGTCAGATATGATTATNTCAAACCGTATAAGTACAGATTTGGATGATGTTGAAGAGAAAGTATTTACAAGAGATCTTTTTGGAAGTGACTAGATGAAAGTATTGGTAACAGGCGCTGCAGGTTTTATTGGATTCCATCTAACTTCAGCATTACTTAACAGGGACGACGAAGTAGTTGGAATTGATAGTCTCAATGATTATTATGATCCAGCACTTAAACAACTTAGATTGGATGAGATAGCAAAGCATCCAAAAACTTCCAATTTTGACTTTTTCAAGGCAGATATTTCAGACAGGGCATTTATGGAAAAGTTATTTGCCGATCACTCATTTGATGTAGTGGTAAATCTCGCTGCCCAGGCTGGTGTTAGATACTCTCTAGAAAACCCTCACGCCTATGTTGAATCAAACTTAGTTGGTTTTGTGAATATCCTTGAGGGCTGTCGGCAGTCAAAGGTCAAGCATCTTGTGTATGCATCATCTAGTTCTGTCTATGGTATGAATGTAAAGCAGCCATTTAGTACGAAGGANCGGGTGGATTATCCAATTTCGCTCTATGCCGCCACCAAAAAGTCAAACGAGTTAATGGCNCATACCTATAGTCACTTATATAACATCCCAACTACAGGTCTCAGATTCTTTACTGTCTATGGCCCTTATGGGCGCCCGGACATGGCTTATTATAAGTTTACTAAAGCAATATTAAATGACGACCCTATTGATGTTTATAATAATGGGATAATGAAGCGGGACTTTACTTATATAGATGACATTGTCCAGGGGGTTATTCGAGTAATTGATAAGCCGCCAGAACCCTATGAAAATGAATATACTTTGGCAAAGCCACCATATAGAATTTATAATATTGGAAATAATAACCCTGTGTCCCTTCGTGATTTTATAACAGCAATCGAGGATGCTTGTGGAGCCAAAGCAAAAGAGAACCTCTTACCAATGCAGGCTGGAGATGTACCTTCAACATATGCTGATATTGATGATTTGCAAAGTGATTTTGAATTTAAGCCATCTATATCACTTCCAAAAGGTATAAATAAATTTGTAAATTGGTATAGGAATTTATAACAACTGATAAATAAGTGATATAAAAATTATGAAAAAAAAGGCATTAATTACTGGTGTAACTGGACAGGATGGTTCTTACCTTGCAGAATTTCTGTTAGAAAAGGGTTATGAAGTACATGGTATTAAGCGACGTGCATCGTCATTAAATACGCAGCGAGTTGATCATATATATGAGGATCCGCATACAGATAACCAAAACTTTATTTTGCGATATGGAGATCTTACTGATTCATCTAATCTAACTAGAATTTTGGCTGAAATTGAGCCAGATGAGGTATACAATCTTGGCGCACAATCTCATGTTGCAGTAAGTTTTGAGGCACCAGAATATACTGCAGATGTAGATGCGCTTGGCACCCTTCGTCTTTTAGAGGCCATTCGATTCTTAGGAATGGATAAGAAGACAAAATTTTACCAAGCCTCTACTTCTGAGCTGTATGGTTTGGTTCAAGAGACACCTCAAAAGGAAACTACTCCATTTTACCCAAGATCGCCATATGCAGCAGCCAAGCTTTATGCATATTGGATCACAGTAAATTATCGTGAGTCTTATGGCATGTATGCTTGTAATGGTATCTTGTTTAATCACGAGTCACCTCGACGGGGCGAGACATTTGTTACTAGAAAGATCACTCGTGGTTTATGCAATATTGCACAAAATTTAGAAAACTGTTTATACATGGGAAACATGAATGCACTTCGAGATTGGGGGCACGCCAAAGATTATGTTCGTATGCAATGGATGATGCTGCAGCAGGACAAACCTGAAGATTTTGTTATAGCCACAGGAGTTCAATATTCAGTCCGTCAGTTTATCAAGTGGTCAGCTGCAGAACTAGGAGTTGAGATTGAGTTCAGGGGCAATGACGAAAATGAGGAAGGTGTTGTTACTAAAAAATCTGGTGATAATGCTCCTGGAATTGAAGTGGGCGATGTAATTATAAAAGTTGACCCGAGGTATTATAGACCTGCCGAGGTAGAAACTCTCNTAGGGGACCCATCGAAGGCAAAAAAGAGNCTAGGATGGATTCCAGAAATTACAACTCAGCAAATGTGNAAAGAAATGNTGAAAAGTGACCTCATTGAAGCGAAACAAATTAGGTTACTTAAAGACCATGGGCATCATATTTCAATATCTGGAGAGTAAAAGAGGATGAAACGTATTTTTATTGCAGGACATAAGGGGATGGTGGGCTCTGCAATTTGTAGACAACTAGAATCCAAAAATATTGATTTAGTNACTNCTGACCGTAAGATGCTGGATCTGACTATTCAAGCTGAGGTACAAAGTTTTTTTGAACAGAATAAGTTTGATGAGGTATATCTTGCTGCAGCAAAAGTGGGTGGTATTTTAGCAAATAGCAAATATCCAGCCGATTTTATTTATCATAATTTAATGATTCAAAATAATGTTATCCACCAATGTTTTATGAGTGGCGTAAAGAAATTGTTATTTTTAGGATCTTCATGTATTTATCCTAAATTTGCTGAGCAACCCATTGATGAATCTGCGCTTTTGAGCGGTTATTTAGAGCCGACTAACGAGCCATATGCAATAGCTAAAATAGCAGGGATAAAATTATGTGAAAGCTACAACAGACAATTTGGAACTGATTATCGGAGCATNATGCCAACAAATTTGTATGGCCCTGAAGACAGTTACAGTTTGGAAGATAGTCATGTGATTCCTGGTTTAATTAGACGATTTCATGATGCGAAATTATCTAATGCTGACACAGTAAAAATTTGGGGCACAGGAGATCCTAAGCGTGAATTTCTTCATGTTGATGATATGGCGTCAGCCTCAATTTTTTTAATGAATTTAGATAAGAATACTTTAGATAAAAACATCAATCCAATGCAAAGTCATATCAATGCAGGAAGCGGGAAGGAAATTACAATTAGAGAGCTTTCTGAAAAAATAAAAAATGTTGTCGGATTTAAAGGATCTGTTAACTTTGATCCTAGTTTGCCAGATGGATCTCCTAGGAAACTTATGAGTAGTAATCGATTAAANAGTTTAGGTTGGCATCCTACAATAGATCTTGATAGAGGTCTTGAGCATTCCTACCGAGCGTTTTTGAATGTAGATGACTTTTAGAAAAATAAGTATTANCAGATGACTCTTATCAAGGCTTTTAAATGGTCGTTTCTATCAGAGCTCGCCGCCAAAGGCATTCAGCCGCTGGCATTTATTATCTTAGCTAGATTACTTACACCAGAAGATTTTGGTGTAATGACAGCGGCTTTGATGGTGATCGCATTTTCTCAAATCTTCTGGGATGCTGGAATGGGCAAGGCTCTGATTCAGCGACAGCATGACATTTTATTAGCTACTAATGCAGCTTTTATTACTAATATGTGCCTAGCAGCGGTAATTGGGCTTTGTTTGTTTTTATCAGCAGATTTTATTTCATTAGTTATCTTTAACGAGGAGCGCGTCGGCCCAGTCCTCGAGATAATGACATTACATGTTATTTTTGGAGCATTTTGTTCAGTGCAAACAGCACTGCTCCAGAAGGACATGGAATTTAAAAAGTTGTTTTGGGTAAGGCTAGTAGCTACAGCTTGTCCTGCATTAGCCTCAATACCGCTTGCTATTGCAGGGTTTGGCTATTGGGCCTTAATTGCAGGTGCTATCATCGGACAGTTTTTTCAAGCGGTTTTGTTATGGCATTTAAGTTCGTGGCGGCCGTCAAGAAAAGTAGACCCTGACGTGACAAAAGATATGGTGATATTTGGTGCCTGGGTATCTGTCACTGGACTATTAGTATGGGCATACGCTTGGGTGGACTCATTGATTGTCGCCCAGTTCCTTGGAACTCATATTTTAGGAATATACAGAATGGGTTCCCAATTACCCGCTTTAGTGTTTGCGCTGCTTCTGTCGCCGTTAATTCCAGTTTTATACAGTCATCTATCCAAAATATCTCACTTAAATGAGAAGCTTAAAGAAATTGCGGAAAACTTTATCGGAACTCTGACTATCATTGCAATACCTATAGCGATAGGGATATTTATTTTTTCCTCGAGTATTGAGGAGATCGTTTTGGGCCCACAGTGGAGTGGCACCGCAATTGTTTTAGGTGTNATGGCTCTAACGCACGGTTTCTCGTGTGTGGTCGGTATGAACGGGGAATTCTATCGTGCGATGGGAAAGCCATCGTATGAGACCATTGCATCTGGTATATTGCTAACTATTTATATTTCATCTTATTTGTTGGTCATATCCTCAGGCTTGGTGGTCTTCGTATGGGTAAGATTTTGCTTGGCTTTAGTTGCNTTAGTTCTGCATTTGTATGTTTTGAGAAGAATACTTCAAGTAGACCTTATTATAATATTCAAACGGATGATACTAATTACTCTGATTAGTATTATCAGTATAGGAATTACAAAAATTATAGTTTTTGAGCTTATAAGCATCGATTGGGTACGGCTTACTATTGGTGTTTTGGTGTCTACTATCATGACGTTATTTTTAATCTATATTTTTGAGAAAAATAAATCAGTTGCTTACCTTTTATCTATTTTTAAAACTGGATCAGTTTGAAATACAAATTATGTTTTTTTACATACCTCTTATGTTAAGTGCCAAAAAAACGGTGGTAATTACCTCAGGTGGTGAGAGTTGATAAAATTTATCAAGGATAGACTTTTAATAGTGTGTAGAGCCATTGTTTTCCACTTAAAAAATTATTTTTTGTTTCGACAAATAAGAAAAGCTAAGAGCTCATATATTACTCAAAGATTTGAGGATTTCGATTTTTTTCAATTTCGAAATGCAGGCAAAAATTTTCTTGAGACCAAGCGCTGCGGCTCGAGTCCTTATATGTATAAGGTTTCAGAATCCGCAACAATGCCTACTCTATATGGTTCAGCTTATGCGTGTATGACACTTGATCTTTTTGGAGAGATAGATCGTTATAGTGAAGAGGAGAGGTTGAGTTGGTGTTCCTACTTTAATTCTTTTCAGAGTTCGGAGAGTGGATTGTTCCATGATTTAGTAATTAAAGATGATCCACATTACGATTCAGATTGGTGGGGAGCAAGGCATTTAGCTCTCCATATGATCTCGGCTTACGCTAGTCTTGGGAGTAAGCCTAAATATCCATTTTATTTCTTAAAAAAATACTACGGCTCAAAAGGTATCGAGAATTGGCTTGATGGTTTTGATTGGATTGCTGGACCTAAATCTATAGAAAACGACATTGATAATCAAATTATGAATATTGGCTGTCTTCTTCAATATCAAAGAGATGTTTGGAATGACATAGAGGCCGGTTTGGCTGTGGACCGATTGAAAAACTATCTTCGACAAAAAATTCTATCTTCAACCGGTCTTTGGGGAGAGTTTGATGATACAAATGCTTTGCAGCGATCTAGAGTNGTGCAGTTTGCCTATCACTTAATGCCCATTTTTTTTTATGATAATGATTACGAATTCGATTATAGGAAAATAGTTATTTGCGTTCTTAAAACTCAGAATAAATTTGACGGATTTGGGGCAAAATTTAATTCTTCTGCATGCGAAGATATTGACTCGATTTACCTTTTGCTTAACTTTCGCAAAATGTGCTCTCCAAAACTTCAGTGTCAAATAGATGATTCCCTAAGTCGGGCTTACTCATGGATTTTATTTAACAAAAATAATGATAATGGATTTGTTTTTAGAATGTTTGAAGAANTCATGTATGGCCACGCTGAGACATCTATGTTGAAAAATGAAAGTGGACTTTTTCCAACTTGGTTCAGGATTCTATCTATTGCACAGATTGATAAGGTTATAGGTCATCGAAGGTTCGTTTTAAAACGCACGCCTGGGTATAATGTTATCTGAAGATTTACGATCATTTCGATTACTGCTGATCGGCAAACAAATTGGGTCAGTAGTAACTCTAACTTAATAAGTCGCTCAAGCATTACTTAGTTTATATTAAAGGTATTTTCTCTATGAAGCTTTCGGTCATAATCCCTACACGTAATCGTTGTGTACTTCTTGGAGAGACTCTTGATAGCATAAAGAATCAGAGTTTGAGTACTGAGTCGTTCGAAGTGATTGTTGTGGACAATGGTTCCACTGACGATACAAAGCGCGTAGTAGAAAGTTACATGGNCTCATTAACCANCTTGCGATATGAATTTGTGTCTGAGCCTGGCCTGCACGAAGGCAGGCATGGTGGATTAGCTGCATCTCGTGGTGATATTCTTATTTATATCGATGATGATATTGAGGCGTTCCCAAAGTGGTTGGAGACATATGCGGATGTTTTTTCTGATCAATCTGTCGTTATGGCAGGNGGTAACAATATCCCAAAGTTCTTGGAAGAGCCGCCTCAATGGCTGCTTGCGCTCTGGGAACAATCTTTGAGCGATGAAGGGCGAATCCTCTCGACCTTAAGCCTATTAGAACGTTTTGGTGATCGCAGAGAGTTTTCTCCTCATCTCGTATGGGGGTGTAACTTTGCTATTCGTAAGTCCATTTTACTTGAATGTGGAGGGTTCCATCCTGATGGCGTCCCTAAAGAGTTGATTAGATATCGTGGTGATGGTGAGACTTCAGTTTCTCAATATATAGTGGATCAGGGGTTGAAATGCGTCTTTGATCCCGAAGCAAGTGTTTATCATAAAGTGACTGCTGGTAGAATGACGCATACGTATTTTCGCGATCGTGGTTATGCTCAGGGAATCTCAGATAGTTACACCACATTTCGAAATGGTGGTAAACTCGTACGGAATGATTCTCTTTTCACAAGAATATTTAGAAGATTAAAAAAGATGCTTCTTGATAAATTGTTTTTACCTAAGGAAAGCCAAGATGCTTTGCGTATGTTTTCTTTGGGATATAGAGCGGGATATAATTTTCACCAAAAATGTTTTCGCGAGGACAAAAGTGTTCGAGATTGGGTCGTAAAAGAAAAATACTATTAGGTGGTGATAAATATGATAGAACGAATTACCAGTGATCTGAGAGAGTTAGCAATTATCTTGCGAGCTGATTACAAGAGCGAAGGCATAGAATTCTTCACTCCAGATGATTTCTCGCAACAGTTAGCTTATATGAATAGGCCTTCAGGGTATATGATTCAACCCCATGTGCATAATCCTGTAGAAAGGCAAGTCTTATATACAAAAGAGGTTTTGTACATAAAGTCTGGTCAAGTGCGTGTTGATTTTTATGAAGAGGATAAGTCTTATCTCGAAAGTCGTGTTTTGAATGCAGGAGATGTAATTCTTCTTGCATACGGGGCCCACGGTTTTTATATGCTTGAAGATAGTGAAATAATTGAAGTTAAACAAGGGCCATATGTGGGTGAAGCTGATAAAACTCGTTTTGATGGGATCGAGTCTGATGAGTTAAATCCATCTTTTTAGAAAAGTAGTTAAAATGAGTATTATAAAAAAAGTACTAACTAAAATTCAAAATAATGGGCTTGGTTGGTTTTTGAGCAAGATTTTCTACAAAATAAAAGCTAAATCCGGGTTTATAAAATGGCAATTTAAGGAGGCACCTGTTTACAGTAATCCCAGTAACCTCGATCTTGCCGATATTGAACAAGCGCTAATTGATAATAAAGTCAAACTTGTAGATTACAATCCATTATTGATTGGATTTGAAAGTTTTAAGAAGCAAGGTTGGTTCTCTGAAAACTATCACGGAGGTTCCTCGTTTGTAGCATGGAACGAAAAATTGCTCGAACACTGGATAGCTTATGAATTGCTTAACCTAGGAAACTATGGGGAACATGATATTTATGTCGATATCGCAGCCGGTGCGTCGCCTTGGGCCAGGGAGTTGAGAACACGAGAAAAAATCAAAAGTTTTGCAATTGACTTGTCTCCGATCCCTAATGAATTTAAACAATTAGAATACTATCGTCAAGAGAATGGCACTGCCACACGTTTTGCAGATTCGTCAGTGAGAGGTGTATCCCTGCAGTGCGCTTTTGAAATGTTCTCTGGCAATGATGATGTGGCATTGATTGGTGAGCTGTCACGAATTTTAAAGAAAGGTGGAAAAGCTATTATTGTGCCTCTTTACATGCATACATCTTATAGGTTTTATGCAACACCTGATTTTTATGGTCGAAATGATAACATTCAAGAGTCTGATGCAGATGTGTATATTAGGTANGATATTGAAGGAATACCTTCGTCACGAAAGTATAGCGCTACAAAGCTATACACTCGCATAATCTCAGAAATCGAACGAAATTCGATGGACTATACCTTAAGAGTTCTTCGAAATAAGAGTGAGCTTGGTCCTGATATTTATTGTCATTTTATTTTGGAGATAACGAAATGAGTTCTAGCAAAAAGAATTATTTAGCCTACAGTAGGTACTATGATCTTCTTTATCAAGATAAAGACTACAAAGCGGAAGTTGACTACTTAGTAAATCTCCTTTCACAATTTGCTATTACGAGTGGCAGACTTTTAGAGTTTGGAGCAGGGACAGGTAAACATGGAGAGCTGTTAGCTAAAAAAGGATTTGATATTTTGGGTATTGAGCTTAGTGGCGATATGGTCGCCAAGTCACCATCGTGCCAAGGACTTCAAATTATACAAGGGGATATTGCGACAACTTCGGGGAAAGGTGATTATGATGCGGTAATCTCTTTATTTCATGTTATGAGTTATCAAGTTGAGAGTTCTCAATTATTACAAGTCTTTAAAAATGCCATTAAACATTTAGATATCGGCGGCATGTTCATATTTGATTTTTGGTATAGTCCGGCTGTATGTGAGCAACGTCCCTCTATTAAAATTAAGCGAATACACGATGGAGAGATTAGTATTACCCGACTTGCGGAGCCAAAGATAATTTCTTTAGAAAATAGAGTAGATGTTAATTATACAATTTATGTTGAAGATACAAAAACTGGTGAGTTNACCTACTTTAAGGAAAGTCATCCGATGAGACACTTTACTCTGCCTGAGCTCGATTTGATTGCTGATGGGGTTGGTTTTAGGCGAGTAGTTGCTGAAGAGTTTGGCTCAGGAAATGTGCCTAGCGAATCGACATGGGGTGTTTGCGTAGCCTTCGAGAGAGTAAAATAATGGATAATTTTATTCCTGNTAACACTCCACTTCTTGAGGGAAACGAAAAAAAATATCTTATAGAGTGCATAGATTCTGGCTGGATTAGTTCGGAGGGTCCTTTTGTAACTCAATTTGAGCAAAAATTTGCTGAGAGGGTTGGAAGGAAGCATGCAATTGCGGTTTCAAATGGCACATGTGCTCTTGACTGTGCTGTGGCTGCCTTAGACATTGGACCCGGTGATGAGATCATACTTCCCACCTTTACGATTATTTCATGTATTACAGAAATTATAAGGGCAGGCGCCACACCTGTATTGGTGGACGCAGAGCTCGATACTTGGAATATGGATGTATCCCAAATTGAAGCAAAAATTACTTCTCGAACAAAAGCGATCATGGTCGTGCATATCTATGGATTACCTGTAGATATGGATCCGGTCATAGATATTGCAGATCGGCATGGCTTACGCGTGATTGAAGACGCTGCTGAGTCCCATGGTCAAAATTATAAAGGTGTTTCATGTGGCAGCTTTGGCGATATTAGCACATTTAGTTTTTATCCAAACAAGCATGTAACTGCCGGTGAAGGAGGCATGGTAGTTACAGATGATGACAATCTTGCTAAGACTTGTCGTGAACTTCGTAATTTATGCTTTAAGCCTGAACAAAGATTTGTGCATGATCGATTAGGCTGGAATATGCGATTGACTAACTTACAGGCGGCTGTTGGTTTGGCGCAGCTTGAGCAGCTTGATCGATTTATTAACATCAAACAAGAAATGGGACGACTATATACTGAGTTATTATGTCATTGTGATAGTCTTCATCTCCCTCTATCCAAAATTTCATATGCTGAAAACCATTACTGGGTATATGGGGTTGTATTAGATCCCAGCTTAGGCTTGAGTGCAAAACAAGTGATGGATCAGTTAAGTAAAAAGGGTGTAGGGACAAGGCCATTTTTCTACCCCATGCACCTGCAGCCTATTTTACGTAAGCATNGTCTATTTCTAAACGATCATCATCCTAATGCTGAACATATTGCGCTGAACGGTTTTTATTTACCGAGCGGCATGGCTTTGACTAGGGATGAAATTAATCGTTCTGCGAACGCGTTGCTAGAGCTAGTAGAATAATTTATGAGCCCAAATACTATAAGGATTAATGCTACTAGTTTGCTTGTAGCCCTTCTTGTAGGGCAGTTTTTGATTTTTTCATCTATCGGCTTACTCCCTGATACCTTAACAACTTCTAGTTATGATCGATTGACCGCTCAGATAGTTCCTTATGAGCTTTTGTCTTCGCTCTTATGTATTGGTTTTTCGATCCTATTGATTTTTTGGACGCGCTACTCTATCCATTTCCTTGTTCTTACCTTTATTTTGTTACTATTTGTTCTATTTAATATTGCTAATGTTGGTGAATCTTCCAATATAACGCTTTTTTTAGGAATTATTGCATGCCATTTAGCTGGAGGAATTTTAGCCCAACATAACAGAATTAGTTCTATTAGCCTTGTAATATGGGCTGCAGGCACGTTTATAGTATTATTTGGAATTTCTTTATATCATGTTCTTAACGACAGCATTTTATACCTACAGCGAACTGGTTTAAAACCAACATTTCCTGGATATATCGTTTCAACTGAGCTTTCTAATATTGCTGGATTGGCAATTATCAGTATTTTTTTTTGGCGACAGATGAGTTCTATGAAAATTATCCCAAATTTAATGATGTTCTTTTCAATTGCTTTATGTATTTGGTTTATGTCAGCTGGAACAATTTTAGCGCTCATTGCCATTGGAATAGTTGCTAACAATCGAAAAACATTTTTTCGTTCAATATNTAGTCTTGTAGGTATGTGTTTAGCTTTAGTCCTACCATTTTATGTGATGTTTTTGGCTGGAGTGTTCGATTCTTTATGGTTTCTATCTTACCTTGATGACAGTGTATTCCTTCGAATTGATATGTATATTGAACTTTTCGAAACTGGTATTGCAAACCAGTTATCAGGAATAGGTCTTGGCAATTTTCATGAACCACCTCACCATAATTTTCTTGGTTTGTGGGCAGAAACTGGACTTGTCTCTGCAATGATTTACATTACCTACTCCATTCTAGGGTTGATCACTTCATATAAAAGAATCGAAATATCGCATCATGATGAGCATGTTAAGTTAATATTAGCCGCGCTTTTTTTTTCGGCACTATTTATTTTTTTTAAAGGATTTGTTCACGATACCTGGCAAAACAAACTTTTTTATTTTGCAATAGGTTACGTGACGAATAAACTATGAGAAATATTTTAATAGTTCATCCTTGTGCACAAATCTTCAATATTCCTTGCATTGTGAATTTGATAAATAAGTTGGGAAAAACTAGGTCTAGAGTTTTTTTCCCTATTATCAAGAATAATTTTTTTGATGAATCTAAAGAATCAATATCTAATAAAATTGAGCTATCAGAGTTTCCCTTTATTCAAAAGTCTCGAACGGAATCATTGTTAGTTTGGTTCTTTGGGTACCTTATTTTTTGTATTTTCACAGCGCGTAAGGATCGCCCAGAAATTATAGTGGCGATGGGCTCAAAGGGATTAATTGTGGGTACATTTTTGTCTTATTTTTATGGGGCAAAACTTTGCTTTTACAGTCTTGAATTTCCAGCATGCCCACCCCGAAATTTTAAAGATAGAATACACTTTTTTTTGGAACGGAGTTTTTGTAAAAATGTAGATATTTTGTTTATCCATGATGATAACAGGCTCAAACTTTACGAAAACATCGTCTCGAGAGTTTTTGAAGACTTTATTATTTTTCCAAATGCACCTGTTGAAACTTTAGCTGATGATGTATGTGTGTTTGAAGTACGAAAGGCTTATGGAATTCCAAAAAATAAAAAAGTGATTTTATATTCGGGAGGACTTTATTCTGATATTGGGCTTGAAAAGATATGTGAGGATGTTGAGTCTTTAGATAAAAGTTGGGTTTTATTTCTTCAAAGCCATGATGGTGTCGTTCAGCTGAGAGCTAATAAAAAAATCGCGCAGCTGGAGGAACAAGGCCGTGTAATAATAAACCTTCGACCATTGTCGACAAATCATTATTCCGCATTATTACAAATATGTAGTGTGGGCATTGCTTACTACAGTGCAAAAGACCCAAACATGTTTAACGTTGGTTTGTCGTCTGGAAAGATTGCCGCTTATTGGAAAAATGGGATGCCTGTTATAGTGAATGATTTGCCAGTAATCCAAGAAATTTTTAATGAGTTCTCATGTGGAGTTATTTCTGATTCTTTAAACTCAATTTCAGATGCAGTTGCCATCATAGATAAGAGTCGAGATCAATTTATAGAAGGTGCATTTGCTGCATATAAAAAGCATTTTTCTCTAAAAAATATAGAATTTTATCTTGAAGAAATGTTTTTAAAAAAGACTAGAATTGACTAAAAATTTAGCAGTGCTTTAAGTGGTTTATTTGTCCCATTGCTCTAGAGTTAATTTTATTGAATTAGTTTGAGAATGAGTGCTATTGCGTTATGCTTATTAACAAGCCTAAAACCAAGCTTAAGAAATAAATACGCTGTTTAGTGGCTATGTCTAGTCTTATTATAGATTTGCATAGAATTTAATGGAATCGATTGTATGGAAAAGAGTTGGAAATATAGAAGCGTTTGGTGGTTAGTCTATACTTTTTTCTTTAGGTTTATACCTTCACCTTTTCACAGAGTAAGAATATTTCTTCTCAGATTATTTGGTGCCAGTATTGCTTGGAATTGTTTTGTTTATCCTTCAGTTAGTATTTGGTCTCCTCGTAATTTAACAATGAAATCAGGCTCAGCGCTTGGCCCTCGAGTGAATTGCTATAATCCAGGAGCTATAACAATTGGCGTAAATAGCACTATTAGCCAAGATGTACATTTGTGCTCAGCCACTCATGATGTTGATAGGCAAGTAATAATAAAGACACCTGTCATGCCCTTGATCAGAGCGCCAATAACTGTAAAAGATTACTGTTGGATAGCTGCCGATGTTTTTGTTGGTCCTGGTGTTACAGTTCATGATGGTGTTGTGGTTGGTGCAAGATCGGTTGTTGTTACTTCACTTGATTCTTGGGCGGTGTATGTTGGTAATCCAGCTAAATTCACTGGGAAAAATCTTTCAAAAAGTTAGGTAATTGACAGCCAATGTAATATATTGATGTCTTAGCTTGTTGGTTAAAAAGCTTTATCAATTCAGAAATCTAATAATGACAATATGTTTACTTAAAAAGAAGGAAAATAAACCATTTGTTTATCAGCAAAGCAGCGTACTGATTTTAAAATGTTATGCAGAAACTGAAGGGAAAACCCTATGCCAAAGTTAGTAGCTCTGATTTTGACCTATAATGAAGAAGCGCACATTAAGAGGTGTATATCTTCAATTAAAAATATTGTAGATGAAATTGTTGTAGTTGATTCATTTTCTACTGATAGCACCACTAAAATCTTAAAATCGTTGAACATAGAGTATTATCAAAATAATTGGAAGAATTACGCTTCTCAGTTTGTATATGGAGCTAGCCATATAAATCAAAATGATTATATACTTCGAATTGATGCTGACGAGTATTGTGATGAGGAGCTCTTGTACTCGATTGAGACGATAAAAACTCGCATTGACGAGTTTGATGGTTACTATGTAAACAGATGGATGACTTTCATTAGATCGCCTATCTCCTTTGGCGGTGTCTTTCCCACAGAGATGTTAAGAATTTATAAGAACTCCTCTGGGACAATAGAGTCAAGATGGATGGATGAGCATATTGTCTTGAATGCCAAAACTGCATCCACGCAAAGATTGAAAGGTAAATTGATTGATGACTCTCTAAAATCATTGTCATGGTGGATCAATAAGCATAATGGATATGCATCAAGGGAAGCTGTAGATGTCCTTTTGCAAAAGTATGGATTTGAAGTTGATTCTATTGCTAAAAAAAGCCTCTCAAGTGAAGCAGGGTTTAAAAGGTTTCTTAAAGAGTCTGTATACAACCACTTACCGTTTTTTGTTGGACCCACTCTTTACTTTTGTTATCGCTATTTTGTAAGACTAGGTTTTCTAGACGGTGTTGCCGGATTTAATTTCCACTTTTTTCAGGGGTTCTGGTACCGATTTTTGGTTAATTCAAAGGTAAGTGAAGTGGAAAACTTTATGAAGCACAACAATGTAGAGTTGATTGAAGCTATTAATGAAATATTAGCTATAAATCTTAATTCAAAAGAATAGACGTGCTGAGCTTGCTTTATAAGCCATTTTTACAATTTGATGTTTTTAAAAATGATGATTATTTTGCTAACAAAATCAATATGAACAATATTTTTGGGAATTGGACCCTTAATGGTGTTAAGGACTGTAATTTATTTAATTCTTAAGCTTTTCCCGTGACCCTCTATAGCTTTTGGATTGTTTTAAAAGTCAGCTTAAAATTACAAGGATTATAGGCTTAAGATGGCATGATTCTTGGCCGATCATTGCGTATGCAAAGTATAAGGACCAAAAGCACATTGAAGATAGTAAACAGTTTTCAATAAGATTTGAGGCTTCAAGTCCAAGAAAGAGGACACTCAAATATCATAACTGGTAGCTTGCTTGGAGATTTATATGAAAATAACAATTATAACAGTTTGCTATAACAGCGAGAGAACTATTAGAGACTGTATTGAATCGGTTCTCTCCCAAGACTATGAAGATATTGAATATATAGTCATTGACGGTTTATCAAATGATAATACAGTTAATATAATTAATGAATATCGAAATAAGATTTCGAAAATTATATCTGAACCGGATAATGGTCTTTACGATGCTATGAATAAAGGCATCAAATATTCGACCGGCGATGTTATTGGTATCTTGAACTCTGATGATATATTCGAAAATTTAACTGTAATATCTGATGTGGCAAAATATTTTGCTAGTAATTCTTGCATTAGCTTGCTCTTTGGTGATGTTGTTCATGTGGATCCAAATAATACAAATAAAGTAGTTCGATATTATTGCTCAAAAAATTTTAAGCCATACAAATTACGTTTTGGATGGATGCCACCTCATAATGCAACGTTTATCAAATCAGAAGTATTTGAAAGAGTAGGTAATTATTCTCTTGACTATAAAATCTCTGCTGATTTTGAGTTGTTTGTACGAATGTTAATTTTAAATAAGCTTCTTTACTCTAGAATGGATAAAGTGCTGGCAAGGCAGAGAACTGGTGGCGTGAGTACTAATGGTATTAAAAATAGGATTATGCAAAATGCTGAAATTGTTAAAGCATGCAAAGATAATGGGGTCTATACCAATCTTTTCTTAGTGCTCTTGAAAATACCAATGAAAATCTTAGAGTATTTCAGGCGTCCTACTAATAATACTAATTAGACTTATTCCTAAAGTCTTTGACATTATCGAAAAATAATTGGGGTAGTCGCGAGTAATGACAATAATAGTGGCACTAAGCAAAGTGATGTCTCATTCATCAATCAATACGATAATGGCTTACATACACCACGAAAGAGAATTACTAGGACTAATTAAAAAAGTATAGTAATCTATGCATTTTAGTAACAAGTGAGTTTTCACTTGGGTTTTACCAAATTGAAACACAAAGGGTTATATGAATATTACAGGGTTATATACTAAATTATATGGATTGATATGCGGACATCATCCAAAGCAAAATATTCTTCACGATGAATGGCTATGTCTGAAAGATACACACACTAACTTAAAGGAAGTCTCTCCTTTAATTGGGGGGAAAACCCTGGATGTGGGTTGTGGGAGTAAGCCTTATAAGGATTGGTTTTCAAACGTCACAGAATATATTGGAGGTGACATTGGAGATAATATATTTGCCGATGTTGCCTTTGATGAAGATCAAGCCTGGCCGTTCCAAGATCGTGAATTTGACACAATATTATCTTTTCAGGTTTTTGAGCATGTAAAAAATCTGGGGCTTGCTCAGGATGAAATAGATCGTGTTCTCAAGCCTAACGGAACAGTTGTCTTGTCAATTCCTTTTTGTGCATATGAACATGGAGCGCCAAATGATTATCGGAGATTTACACGTGAAGGCGTGAAACAATTATTTCCTGAATACGAAGTAGTAAATGTCAAAACAGAAGGAGGGGTAGGAAGCAATGTCGGAACCCTGATTTTAAGATGGGTAAGAATTTCTATGACAAGAACAAAAGCGTTGCGTATTGCATTCGCAATATTGATGCCATTTTGGATTCTCTTCACATTAGTTACTAATGTTTTGGGATTTTTCCTTGATAAAATTGACGTAACACAAAGCTTGTATCATAACGTCATGATCATTTTAAAAAAGCCGGAACGATAGGCTGGGGTTGCAGCCTGGTTTAGCCAAGAAGAGCAGCCTACTTGACTGCAATTACACTCTTCACCATTGTGGCAGGTGAACTTCACGTTCCTAAATATCTGGTTATGACCGAACTAGAGTATAGGCACCATTAACACCCTTTTTAGTGAAATCAGCTAGTAAGACTTGATCCCTAAAGACCATTTTCTTTAGCAAAATTGGAGGTTAGACCCAAGGCTACAATGCTTTTTGCGATAAATAGGTTTATCAACTTTTAAAAAAAATAGATTGAAGAAGCTGCATTGCGCAGCTTTTTTTATTTATAGGGTTTATTTTAAAGTTCTTGATTAGCAATAAGAGATATATAATTAATTTAAAATTTTAATACTATGATCCAATTTAATAACTTAAATCAAGAAATACCTTATCAACTTTTAAAAGAGAAATATGACGAGGCTTTTAGCGCAGGCCAAAAAGGTATTGAGGCTATTTCAATTTCTTCTTATAACAAGGAGATAAGTGAAGTCGATTCTAGATATGTAAATCTTAAATTTATCATAAATGATGAATTTATATTTTTTAGCAATTATGACTCTCCAAAGGCATCTTCTTTTAATTCTAATAACCAAATAGCCGCATTAGTATATTGGTCCAGTATTAATATTCAGATTCGCATGAAGGCTAAAATAAAAAAAACTTCAAATGCATTCAATCAAAATTATTTTTTTGGTAGATCGGAAGAAAAAAATGCATTAGCTATTTCGTCTAACCAATCAAAACTGATAGATTCCTATAATCAAGTTTTGAATAATTATAATAAATCATTAAAAAATGATAATTTAAAAAAATGTCCTGAATATTGGGGAGGTTACTCATTTACTCCTCACTATTTTGAATTTTGGGAAGGCCATGAATCAAGAATAAATAAAAGAGAAATTTTTGAAAAAATTGATGGTGTCTGGAAACATTCATTTCTTCAACCATAAATATTGCCAAATATAATTTTTAGTATAAAATTCAGCTA